>JBAVQZ010000576.1:0-10626 GCA_049694515.1 Paracoccaceae bacterium
CGCTCCAGCAGCTTGTCGCGCCCGCGCATCCGGCGCGACGCGCCCGCCGCAAGCAGAAGGATCGCGACATCGCCCAAGGCTCAACCCCGCATCCGCGCGCCATCAGCGTCGAAAAGCGGCGTGGTGAGGAGGGTTGCAGGGCGTCGTTCACCCAGTATCTCGATCTCCGCCGCCAGCCCGTCCCGCGCCATCGCCGCCGGGACAAGCCCCTGGGCCACGGATTTCCCGGCCCAGTGGGAATAACCGCCGGAGGTGCAGAAACCCTGCACCGTGCCGTCGATCCAGATCGGTTCATAGGCGATGACATCGGCGTCGGCGGCCTCAACTTCGAAGGCGCAGAGCTTGCGTCCCGGCCCCTTGGCGCGTTCGGCCTCGGCGGCGGATCGGCCAATGAAATCAGTGTTCTTCGTGAAAGAAATGAACCGATCCAGCCCTGTCTCGGCGGCGGTGTAGTCGGGCGAGAATTCGCGCAACCAGGCACCGAAGAACTTGTCGAGCCTCAGCGACATCATCGCCCGCATCCCGAAGGGGCGCAGCCCCAGCTCGCGGCCTTTTTCCCACAAGACGTTCCACAGCGCACGCTGGCTCATCGGGTCGGTGTAGATCTCGAAGCCCAGATCGCCGGTGTAGCTCAGGCGCTGCACGATGCAATCTGCCATCCCGACCACCATCGGCCGCACATCCATGAACCGCATCGCGCCCACGTCCGAGCGGGTGCAGCGCGCCAAAAGGTCGACCGCCTTGGGTCCGGCGATCTGAAACCCCGTCCGCGCGTCCGAAATATTCTCGACCCGCACGCCGTCATCGAGATGTGCCAGGAACCAGCGCAGGTGGAACGCCTGAGAGCCGTAGGAGGCCGTCAGCTGGAATTCTTCCTCGCCCAGGCATGAAACGGTGAAATCCCCGATCAGCCGCCCCTTGTGCGACAGCATCGGCGTCAGGCTGACGCGGCCGGGGGCGGGGATGCGACCCGCCATGATCCGGTCCAGCCAGGCCCGCGCCCCGGCGCCGGTCACGCGGAACTTGCCGAAGTTGTGGACCTCGTTGATGCCCACGCGCTCGCGCACCGCCATCACCTCGCGGCGCGCCGCCTCGAAGCCGTTGGAGCGGCGGAAGGAGGGCGTCTCGTATCGCGGCTCATCCCCTTCGGCGAAGTAATTGACCACCTCCAGCCCGTATTGCTGGCCCCAGACCGCGCCCAGCCGGTCGAAAATGTCATACATCGGCGTGGTGCGAAACGGCCGTGCGGCGGGCAGCTCCTCGTTGGGGTAGGAGACGGAGAAGCGGTTTCGATAATTCTCGACCACCTTGGGGCGGGTGTAGCCCGGCGTGATCCAGGGGCCGAAGCGCGCCACGTCCAGCGCGAAGGAGTTTTGCGCCGGCTCGCCCTCGATCATCCATTGGGCCAGCGTCAGCCCGACGCCGCCGCCCTGGCTGAAGCCCGCCATCACCGCGCAGGCGGACCAGTAGTTGCGCACCCCCGGCACCGGCCCGACCAGCGGATTACCGTCGGGAGCGAAGGTGAAGGGGCCGTTGATCACGGTCTTGACGCCCGCGCGTTCCAGCACCGGGAAACGGCGATAGGCGAATTCCACGCTGTCGGCGACCTTGTCCAGCTTGTCGGGCAGCAACTCGTGCCCGAACTCCCAGGGCGTGCCGTCAACCGCCCAGGGTTCGCAGGGTTGCTCGTAGAAACCGATGCACAGGCCGCGGCCTTCCTGCCGCAGATAGCTTTCGCCGCCGGGGTCCAGAACATGCGGAAACTCCGCGCCGCGCTCATAGATCTCGGGGATGTCGTCGGTCACCAGGTACTGGTGCTCCATCGGGTGCAGCGGGAAATAGATGCCCGCCATCGCGCCCACCTCGCGCGCCCAGAGGCCCGCGGCGTTGACCACGTGCTCGGCATGTATGGTTCCCTGCTCGGTCACCACGTCCCAGGTGCCGTCGGCGCGCTGGTTGGTCTTCATCACCCGGTTGTGCAGCACGATCTCGGCCCCGTTCATCCGCGCGGCCCTGGCATAGGCGTGGGTGGTCCCCGACGGGTCCAGATGCCCGTCCAGCGGGTCGTAGAGCCCGCCGAGGATGCCGTCGGTGTTCACCAGCCCGTCGGTGCGGGCGCGGATCTCGTCGGGGCCAAGGATCTCGGTCTCCAGCCCCATATAGCGGTGCTTGGCCCGCTCGGCCTTGAGCATGTCGAAGCGTTCCGGGGTGTCCGCCAGGGTGATGCCGCCCACATGGTGCAGCCCGCAGGACAGGCCGGAGATCTCCTCCAACTCCTTGTAAAGCCCGATCGTGTAGCCTTGAAGCGCGGCCATGTTTGTGTCGCCGTTCAGCGTGTGAAACCCGCCGGCCGCGTGCCAGGTCGAGCCGCTGGTCAGCTCGGAGCGTTCCACAAGCATCACGTCGGTCCATCCGAGTTTGGTCAGGTGATAAAGCACCGAGCAGCCGACGACGCCGCCGCCGATGACGCAGACCTGGGTGGTGGTTTTCATGCAATCCTCGCCGGCTGGGGTTTCGGCCAGCGTGGCGGGGCAGGGCAGGGGCGGCAAGGCCGAATGCGACATCTTCTGTCGCTTACGGGCCCTGCCACCGCCCGCGTCATCGTTCCGGGATCAGCCCGCGTGGCGAGAAGCGCAGCACCACGAGCAGGATAACGCCCATCGTCAGCAGTCGCATATGCGCCACGCTGTCCATCAGATGCGCCTTGAGCGCCGAGCCATCGGCCAGAGGATAGGTGATCAACACCATCAGTTCGCGGCCCAGCGGCTCCACTTCCACCCAAAGGAACCAGACCAGGAAGCCGCCCAGCACCGCGCCCCAGTTGTTGCCCGATCCGCCGACGATCACCATCACCCAGATCAGGAAGGTGTAGCGAAGCGGCTGATAGGTGCCGGGTGTCAGCAGTCCGTCCAGCGTGGTCATCATCGCGCCGGCAAGCCCGCAGACTGCCGAGCCTATGACGAACACCTGGAGATGGCGCAGGGTCACGTCCTTGCCCATCGCCTCGGCCGCGGTCTCGTTGTCGCGGATCGCGCGCATCATCCGGCCCCAGGGAGAGTTCAACGCCTTCTCGGCCAGCCAGATCACCACCAGCAGCACGACCAGGAACAGCGCCGCGTAGGCGAGCTTGACGAAAAGGGTCGAGGCGGTGACCGGGTCAAGCCCCATCGCGGCGGCGTCCTTGACGAAAGAGGCGCTTTGCTGGAGGTCGATCTCGTTGGGCACGGGCCGGGGCAGGCCGGCCACGTTCTTCACGCCGCGGGCCAGCCAGTCCTCGTTCTTCAGCACCGCGATGACGATCTCGGCTATACCCAGCGTGGCGATCGCCAGGTAGTCCGAGCGCAGGCCGAGCGCGGTCTTGCCGATGATCCAGGCCGCGCCGGCGGCCAGCAGGCCGCCCACCGGCCAACTGAACAGGACCGGCAGGCCCAGCCCGCCAAGATAGCCCGTCGAGGCGGGGTTCACCGCCTCGATCGCCTCGACCGCCGGATCGAACACGGCGCGGTAGATGAAAAAGCCCGCGACAAGCCACACGATCATCGCCAGTGCGCGCTTGCGCCCCTTGGGCATCTTCTTCCAGATGGCGATGGCTCCGGCGATCACCAGCGCGCCGCTCAGCAGCCCGAGGATCACGCGCACCCCGCCCGCGGCCCAGGCCTCGCCCACCGGCGGCATCGAGGTGATGACGACGCCCAGCCCGCCCAGCGCGACGAAGCCCATCACGCCCACGTTGAACAGTCCCGCATAGCCCCACTGCATGTTCACGCCCAGCGCCATGATGGCCGAGATCAACCCCATGTTCAGGATCGTCAGCGCCGCGTTCCAGCTCTGGAACACGCCGGTGCCCAGGATCAGCAGGGCGACAACGACGAAGAGTCCGGCATCGCGTTTCGTCATACGGATTTCCCCCGGAATATGCCCGTCGGGCGGAACAGCAGAACGATGACCAGGATCGCGAACGAGACCGCGAACTTGTAATCGGTGGACAGAAGCTGCACCAGGCCAGACGGCTCGAGGCTGGCGGGCAGCAGATAGACCAGCACCTTTTTCCAGGCATAGGTCACCGTCACCTCGGAAAAGGCGATCACGAAGCCGCCGACGATGGCGCCCACCGGGCTGCCCAGCCCGCCGACGATGGCAGACGCGAAGATCGGCAGCAGCAGCTGGAAATAGGTGAAGGGCTTGAAGGACTTGTCGAGGCCGTAAAGCACACCCGCAATGGTCGCCAGCGCGGCGACGATCACCCAGGTGGTGCGTACCACACGGTCGGGGTTGATCCCCGACAGAAGCGCCAGATCCTCGTTGTCGGAAAACGCGCGCATCGACTTGCCGGTGCGGGTGTGCGTGAGAAACCAGAACAGCAGGCCGACCACGATGACCGCCGTGACCAGCGTCACTGCCTGGGTCGAGCGGATCGCCAGCCCCTCGTCCAGACCGGTCATCTCCTTGAATTGGCGCGCGTTTATCAGGAACCGTGCGCCGTCGGCGAAGCTCTGGTCATCGGGGCCGATGATGAAGCGCACGATCCCGTTCATGATGAACATCACCCCGATCGACACGATCACCAGGATCACCGGTACCACCTTCTGCCGCCTGTAGAAGCTATAGACCACGCGGTCCGTGCCCAGCAGCAGAAGTGCCGTGAACACGATCCCCAGCGGCAGCGCCAGAAGGGCGGTTGGCAGCGGGCCGAGGCTCAGCCCGACGGACTGGAACCACCAGGTGAACAGGATCGTGACCATCGTGCCGAAGGCCATCGTGTCGCCGTGCGCGAAGTTGGAAAAGCGCAGGATCCCGTAGATCAGCGTCACGCCTAGCGCACCAAGCGCCAGTTGCGCGCCGTAAGCGGTGGCCGGCACGATCACGTAGTTGGCAAGCGCCACGAATGCGTTGAGAAAATCCACCCTCAGCCCCCCAGGAATGTCCGCCGGACCTCGGGGTCGGCCAGCAGCGCGGCCCCGGTGTCCGTATAGGCGTTGGCGCCCTGCACCAGGACATAGCCCTTGTCGGCGATCTCCAGCGCCTGGCGCGCGTTCTGTTCGACCATCAGGATCGAGATTCCGGTCCGCGCCACCTCGATGATCCGGTCGAACAGCTCGTCCATCACGATGGGGCTGACGCCGGCCGTCGGCTCGTCCAGCATCAGCAGCTTCGGCTGGGTCATCAGCGCCCGGCCCACGGCGACCTGCTGGCGCTGCCCGCCCGAAAGCTCCCCCGCCGCCTGGCGGCGCTTGTCGCGCAGGATCGGGAACAGGTCATAGACCTGGTTCATCGTGCCGCTGATATCGTCGCGGCGCAGGAAGGCGCCCATCTCCAGATTCTCCTCGACCGTCATCGAGGTGAAGATGTTCTGGTTCTGCGGCACGAAGGCCATGCCCTTGGCCACGCGGGCCTGAGGGCTGAACGCGGTGATGTCGTCGCCGTTCAGCCGGACCTTGCCCTCGCGAAGGTTCAGCATCCCGAACACCGCCTTCATCGCGGTGGACTTTCCGGCGCCGTTGGGCCCCACGATCACCGCGATCTGGCCCTTGTCCACGGCCACGGTGCACCCGTTCAGGATATCCGCGCCGCCATAGCCGCCGGTCATGTTCTCGCCGATCAGGAAGGGTTCAGCCATGCCGCACCCCCGTCCCGATGTCGGTTTTCCAGTACGAGTCGGCCGCGTTCCCCGTCATCCCGCCGCCACCTTGTTCTTGAGGCCGGTGCCCAGATAGGCCTCGATCACCGCTTCGTTTTCCATGATGTGATCGGCCGATCCCTTGGCCAGCACCTTGCCCTCGGCCATCACGATGACCGGGTCGCACAGCCGCGCGATGAAATCCATGTCATGCTCGATCAGGCAGAAGGTATAGCCGCGCTCCTTGTTCAGCCGCACGATGGCGTCGCCGATGGTGTTCAGAAGGGTGCGGTTGACGCCTGCGCCGACCTCGTCCAGGAACACGACCTTGGCGTCCACCATCATGGTGCGGCCCAGTTCCAGCAGCTTTTTCTGCCCGCCCGACAGGTTGCCCGCGCGTTCGTCGGCCAGATGGTCGATCGTCAGGAATTCAAGCACCTCGTCGGCTTTCTTCGCCAGCGCGCGTTCTTCCTCGGCCACCTGGCCGCGGCGGAACCAGGTGTTCCACAGCGTTTCGCCCAGCTGGTCGCCGGGCACCATCATCAGGTTTTCGCGCACGGTCATCGAGGCGAATTCATGCGCGATCTGGAAGGTCCGCAGCAGTCCCTTGTGAAACAGCGCGTGCGGCGGCAGGCCGGTGATGTCCTCGCCCTGCATGGTGACGCGGCCGGACGTGGGTTGAAGAACCCCGGCGATCACATTGAAAAGTGTTGATTTTCCGGCCCCGTTCGGGCCGATCAACCCTGTTATGGAGCCTTCGGCGATCTCGATCGACGCACCGTCGACCGCGCGGAATCCGCCGAAATGCTTATGGATGTCCTCGGCGACGATCATCCCCGTTTCCCCCTCGGGTCGTTGGGACCCTTGTTGTTGCTTGGTGGGGCCGGTCCGGAGGGTGATCCGGGCCGGCCCTTGGTGGTTCCGGATTCTTACCAGAATTTCACGGTTTCGTATGCGCCGTCCTTGATCTCGTATTCGCGATAGGTGCCGGCGGCTTCGCCGGGTCCGATCAGCTCGACATTGGTGGCGCCGACATAATCGACATCACCGCCATCCGAGATGATCTTCAGCGCCTTGCCCAGTTCGCCGGGCAGGATCTTTTCACCCGGGGCGTTGGCCACGTCCATCACCTTGTCCTTGTAGACGGTCCCGTCGGTGGAGCCGGCGGCCTGCATCGCCATCGCTATCAGCGCCATGGCGTCATAGCTTTCGCGGGTGAAGGAGCTGTTCCCGTTCACGCCGGCGTCCGCGGCCAGCTTGTTGAAGATGTCGGTGCCTTCGCCTTCCGACCACGGAACCGCCCCGAACGAGCCGTCCAGCACGGTGCCCAGGTCACCCACCAGCGCGTCGGAATACATGCCGTCGCCCATCATGAAGGTGTCGAAGGCGCCCGTGTCGGAGGCGGCCTGGATGATTCCCTTGCCGCCCTGGTCGGCATAGCCCAACACCACCAGCACGTCGCCGCCAGCCGAAGCCAGCGCGCCGACCTCGGCCGAGTAATCGGCCTTGCCGTCCTCGTGCGGAGTGTCGATGGTCACGGTTCCGCCGTTCTTTTCGAACGCGGCGGTGAAGCTGTCGGACAGACCCTTGCCGTAGTCGTTGTTGGTGTAGGTCACGGCGACCGAGGTGATGCCCTTGTCCTTCAGGATGTCGGCCAGAACTTCGCCTTGACGCGCGTCCGACGGCGAGGTGCGGAAGAACAGCCCGTTGTCCTCGGCCGTCGAAAGCGCCGGAGAGGTGGCCGAGGGCGAGATCATCACGATGCCGTTGGGCACGGCCACGTTGGCCAGGACCGCGCCGGTCACGCCCGAACAGTCGGCCCCCATGATTCCCTTGATGCCGTCCGACGTCACCAGGCGCTCGGCGGCGGCCGTCGCGGCGGCGCTGTCGATGCAGGTCGAGTCGGCGCGCACCGACACCAGCGTGTCGCCATTCATGAAGTTGCCGCTGTCGTTGATCTCCTTCATCGCCAACTCTGCGGAATCCGCCATCTGCGGCGTCAGTGATTCAATCGGCCCGGTGTAACCCAGGATTACACCGATATTGACGTCCTCGGCGCTGGCGGCGCCGGCCAGCAGGGCGGTCGCGGCGCAGGCCGTAAGCAGGTTTTTCATTTTTCACTCCCATGTTGGAACCTCTGTCCGGCGCGCAGACTAGTGTGGGCCGGAAGAAAAGAAAAGGGTGGCCGAGCGGCGCAGGGGCGCGAATTCACGCGGGAATCCGGGACGCCGCGGCGTCAGATCGACAGCCGCGCGGCGTGGCTGCCGCGTTCGCGATAGGGCGTGGTGTCGTAATGCGCCCGGTAGCACTTGGAAAAATGCGACGGCGAGGCAAAGCCGCATGCCAGCGCCACGTTGATCACGCTCATGTCGGTCTGCATCAGCAGGTTGCGGGCCTTCTGCAGCCGCAATTCCATGTAATAGCGTTTGGGCGAACGGTTCAGGTAGCGCCGGAACAGGCGCTCCAATTGTCGCGTGCTCATGCCCACGTCGCGCGCCAGGATCGAGGGGCTGATCGGCTCTTCCAGGTGCTGTTCCATCTTCTGGATCACTTGGCTGAGCTTCGGATGCCGCACGCCGATGCGCGTGGGGATCGACAGCCGCTGCGTGTCCTGGTCGGTGCGGATCGAGGAGTAGATCAGCTGATCGGCCACGGTATTGGCCAGCTCCTCGCCGTAATCGTCGGCGATCAGCTTCAGCATCAGGTCGATGGACGAGGTGCCGCCGGCGGTGGACATCCGGTTTCCGTCCACCACGAAGACCGACTTGGTCAGGTCCACCTCGTCGAAGGCCTCGCCGAAACTGTCCTGATTCTCCCAGTGGATGGTGGCGCGCTTGCCGTCCAGCAGCCCGGCTTTTGCCAGCGTGTATGAGGCGGTGCAAAGACCGCCGATGGTCAGCCCGCGGCGCGCCTCGCGGCGCAGCCAGTTGAGCACGCGCTTGGTGGTGGCCCTCTGCACGTTCATCCCGCCGCAGACCATGACCACGTCGTCGCGCGACAACTCGTCAAGGTCCATGTCCAGCTTGAAGGCGGTGCCGGCCGAGCAGGTGACGAAATCGCCGCCTTCGCCGGCCAGTTTCCAGCTGTAAAGCTGCTTGCCCGACATGCGGTTGGCGATGCGCAGCGGCTCGATCGCGCAGGCAAAACTGAGCAGGGTGAACTGATCGAGAAGCACAAAGATGAACGCGCGGGGCTTCTTGCCCGGGTCGACCACCTCCACGAGGTACTCATCGCTCAGCTTTTCTTCCACGCCGCTCTCCCTGACGCGCTGTCTGAAAAGCGAAAGCAGGTTTGGGCGCGACGATCAAGGGGCAGCGGCAGGAAAACGACACGCGGGTGGCGGGATTTTGCTGTGGCGCAATCCCCCCCCTTTGACTATAACCACCGGCGCGAAACGCGATTTCCTGGAGCACAGACGATGAGCACGTGGCAAAAAACCGACTGGCGCAAACTGCCCCGGATCCAGATGCCCGATTATCCGGATGCGGCGGCGCTGGCCGCGGTCGAGTCGCAGCTTGGCAAATATCCGCCGCTCGTGTTCGCGGGCGAGGCGCGCAGCCTCAAGGAAAAGCTGGGCGCCGCCGCGCGGGGCGAGGCGTTCCTTCTTCAGGGCGGCGATTGCGCCGAAAGCTTCGCCGAGTTCTCGGCCGACAATATCCGCGATACCTTCAAGGTGCTGCTGCAAATGGCGGTGGTTCTGACCTACGGCGCCAAGGTGCCGGTGGTGAAGGTTGGCCGCATGGCCGGGCAGTTCGCCAAGCCGCGCTCATCGGCCACCGAGACCGTCAAGGGGGTGGAGCTGCCCAGCTACAGGGGCGACATCATCAATGGCTTCGAGTTCACCGAGGAGGCGCGGATACCGGACCCAAGCCGGATGTTGCAGGCCTATACCCAGGCGGCGGCCTCGCTGAACCTGCTGCGCGCCTTTTCCAAGGGCGGCTATGCCGACATTCACCGGGTTCACAGCTGGACGCTGGGCTTCACCGACCGCGAGGAGGCCGAGAAATACCGCGAGATGGCCAGCCGTATCTCGGACACGCTGGATTTCATGACCGCGGCCGGCGTCAACGCCGCGACTGCCGCGAAACTCTCGACGGTGGATTTCTTTACCAGCCACGAGGCGCTGTTGCTGGAATACGAAGAGGCGCTGTGCCGGATCGACTCGACCTCGGGCCTGCCGGTGGCCGGCTCGGGCCACATGATCTGGATCGGTGACCGGACGCGGCAGCCCGACGGCGCGCATGTCGAGTTCGCCCGCGGGGTGCAGAACCCGGTCGGGCTGAAATGCGGCCCGTCGATCACCACCGACGAGCTGAAGCGGCTGATGGAGAAGCTGAACCCCGAGAACGAGGCCGGCCGGCTGACCCTGATCGCCCGTTTCGGCGCCGGTAATGTCGGCGACAAACTGCCCGCCCTGATCCGCGCGGTCGAGGAGGAGGGCGCGAACGTGGTCTGGACCTGTGACCCGATGCACGGCAACACGATCAAGTCCTCCACCGGCTACAAGACCCGCCCGTTCGACAACGTGCTGAGCGAGGTGCAGGAGTTCTTCGCCGTCCACAATGCCGAGGGCACGGTGCCCGGCGGCGTGCATTTCGAGATGACCGGCAAGGACGTGACCGAATGCACCGGCGGCGTGCGCGCGGTCACCGACGAGGATCTGTCGGACCGCTATCACACGGCCTGCGACCCGCGTCTAAACGCCTCTCAGGCGCTGGAACTGGCCTTCCTCGTGGCCGAGGAACTTTCGGGACGGCGGCAGGACGCGAACCGCGCGGTGTTGTAGGCCGTCAGTCGCGCGACGTGACCAACCTGAGGGACGGGCGGTTGCCGCTTGACGCTTTTTGCCGCGTCCTGTCCGGCGCGGCACTGAACGGCGGCGGCACCTCGGCGAAGCCTCTTTGCGGTGCGGCCTCGTCCCGCCAGTCGGACACGGACCGCGTGTCGATCCCCGTCAGCGGCGTGGCGTGGGCCGAGGCGATGCGGAACCGGCGGGGGCTGCGCCCGAC
>JBAVQZ010000577.1:0-5213 GCA_049694515.1 Paracoccaceae bacterium
CGAGGTGCCGCCGATGGTCACGCTGGCCGACGGGCATCAGGTGAAATGCCACCTCAGCGCCGAGGAGTTCGAGAGCATGGAGCCGGTGATCAGCATCGCCGCGGAATAGGCCGGCCCCTGGTCCGCCCGTCCCGCAGGCTTCCCTCCGACCACTGGGCGATATGCCATCGCAGCCTCCGCACCGCCCGGGAAATTCCCGCACGGATCGTCATCGCCGAACCGGTGTAAGCCTCAGCCGCCCCAGATCACCCGCACGTAATTGCGCGTTTCGCGATAGGGCGGCACGCCGCCGTGCTTCTGCACCGCCTCGGGCCCCGCGTTATAGGCCGCCAGCGCCAGCCGCCACGACCGGAACGCCTCGTATTGCTGGCGCAGGTAACGTGCCCCCCCGTCGAGATTGGCGCGCGGGTCGGTCGGGTCCACGCCCAACCGGCGCGCGGTGCCCGGCATCAGCTGCGCCAGCCCGATCGCGCCCTTGTGGCTGCGCGCCCGCGGGTTCCAGCCGCTTTCCTGCTGCACGAGGCGCAGGAACAGATCCTCGGGCACGCCATGCCGCCGCGCCGCCTGTTTCGCGGTCTCAAGATACTGGCCGCGATAGTTGCCGGTGAACTTGGCTTCCGGATATTTCGACGGCGTGATGACCGGGCGCGGCTGAAGCCGGACGGAATTGGCGTATTGCCGGGCCGCGCGGGTGTCCAGAACCTTGGTCTGAGACTTGAAGAGTTGCAGGCGCGCCTTGGAGCTGACGGTGGAATCCGCCATGGCCGTCGATCCGGCACCGATCCATATCGCGCCGACCAGCAACGCCGAAAAATAGCGTCTCATCACACTGTCCCCCAACAGTTGTCAGCGGGCGGACTATACTGATTTTTCAGGGTTTAGCCACCCCCGGATGCGCGCCGGGCGCCGGCGCGGTTTATTCGGCGGGTTCCTGCCGCAGCCCGACGCGGGACTTGTGGTCTGCCTCATCAATCAAAGGTTGCGCCATCAGGTCCTCGATCAGCAGGCTGACAAGCTGTCCCCGCCCGGCGACGCCGGACTTTCGATAGATCGCGTTGAGCTGGGTCTTGATCGTCCCCTCGCGCGCGCCGCGCAGCTCGGCAATCTCGGCAATCGAGAAACCCTTGATCGTGAACCGCGCCACGTCGCTTTCGGCCGGGGTCAGGCCCCAGCCGGTGAAATACTCCTCGATCAGGTCGGACAGCGCGCCGGTGGCGATCCGCATGCTGCGCTGAAGCGCGCGCTGTTTGCGAACCATGCCGATCATCACCCGGATCTCGACCGGAATCGCGCCCGAGATCGCGACGCTTGCGACAAGTTCCATCACCAGCCCGAAATCGAGATGCGAGAACCCGCCGCCCGCGGCGCGCATGTCCGCGAAAAAATCAGTGATGAAGAAAACCGCGCACAGGGCCTGAACCAGAACCAGAAGACCGAGGAAACCGACCTGGCGGTCCCTGTGGGGTTCCGGCGGTGCCATGCCCTGTCTCCTCTGCGCCGACTCTATCCGTCGCGCTTGTATCCCGTCAGCATCGCGCGCACCAGATTTTCCTTGCCGCGCCGGGATTCCAGCACGACCCCGCCGACATGCAGGACAACCGACAGGATCGCCCAGTTCGCCAGCAGCCCGTGCAGCTCCTGCACCCAGCCGACGCCCCAGAATGCGTCCGTCGTCATCATCCATCCCGTCACCCCGGTCAGCGCCAGTGTCACCATCAGGTTATAGACCATCAGCGCGCCCAGCGGGTTGTGCGACAGATGCCTGCTCTGCTCGCCGTTCAGGATTTCCGACAAATGCTCCACCGCGCCGGAAATGCTTGGCGGGAAAGCGGAAAACCGTGCCTGCGGCGTGCCGACGAAGCCCCAGACAAGGCGGAATGCCAGCAGGCCGAGGATGGCATAACCGACCCATTCGTGCCAGCGGCTGTCGCCGCGCAGGATCATCGCGTTCAACGTGAAGCCGATCACCAGAGACCAGTGAAACAGCCGCACCCCGATGTCCCAGACCTTGATCTCGTTCATGTCACCCTCCCGTCCCGGAGAACGGGCGGCGCAGATGCGCCACCCTTCTGAGCGCCCGGCTCAGCTGCCGTTGGCGTTCACGATGTCGAGATTGCTGTTCAGATAAAGGACATGACGCTTGCCGTCCTTCATCGCGTAAACCTCGATCGTGCCGTCCTCCATCACCACGTTGCGCACCTCGTAGCCCATCTTGGAGAGCTTGGTGGTCACCGCGTCGCGCTGGCTGGCGCTCATCGCGGCGCCGCTTTCCCCGCTTTCGGCCTGCGCCACGGGGGCAAGCGCCATGGTGGCGGTCAGGATGGCAGCGGCGAGTTTCACGGTCGGTTTCATTGCATCATTCTCCTGTTTGTCGAATGCGTGGGCCTGTGCCCGTTGGCAACGCGGTCAGCGCCGCGTCAGGAGGTGACCTAGACGCAATGGCAAGGCGGGAGAATTGACCGCAGGTTGCAAAGACAGCGGCCCGACAGGCGATACAACTCTGGTTTAGAGCCCTCCTCGCGGGACAGGGCGGCAAGATTGATCTTCCATTAACCTTGCCGCGGTGATGTAACCGGAGGAACATGATTTTCAGATTCGACGGGAGCGACGCATGGCAGGATCGGTCAACAAGGTAATCATCGTGGGCAATCTGGGCCGCGACCCGGAGGTGCGCAGCTTCCAGAACGGTGGCAAGGTCTGCAACCTGCGGGTCGCCACCTCGGAACAATGGAAGGACCGCAACACCGGCGAGCGGCGCGAGCGGACCGAATGGCATTCGGTCGCGATCTTTTCCGAACCGCTGGTGCGGATCGCCGAGCAATATCTCAAGAAAGGCTCCAAGGTCTATCTTGAGGGCCAGCTTGAAACCCGCAAATGGCAGGACCAGTCCGGCCAGGACCGCTACTCCACCGAGGTGGTGCTGCGCCCCTACAAGGGCGAGATGACGCTTCTCGACAGCCGTGGCGGCGGCAGCGGCGGCGGCGAGTCCGGTGGCGGGTTCGGCGGCGGTTATGACAGCGGCCCCTCCTCGGGCGGCGACTTTGGCGGCGGCGCTTCGGGACCCGGACCGTCGCGTGACCTGGACGATGAAATTCCCTTCTAGGGACGCATTGGGCACCGCCCGCAGAGGTCTGACGGAATGACATGGTCCTTTTCAATCGGACGGCTGTTCGGCTCGGAACTCCGGGTGCATGCCACGTTCTTCCTGCTGCTGCTGTGGATCGGCGTGGCCGCCTATCTCAGCTCGGGTCCGGTCGCGGCGGCGGAAAACGTGCTTTTCGTCGTGGCGCTGTTCGTCTGCGTCGTGGCGCACGAGTTCGGGCATGTGCTGACCGCCCGCCGCTACGGCATCAGGACGCCCGACATCACGCTGTTGCCGATCGGGGGCATGGCCCGGCTGGAACGGATGCCCGAAAAGCCCAGAGAGGAGATCCTCGTCGCGCTGGCCGGCCCGGCGGTCAACGTGGTGATCTGGCTGGTGCTGGTGGGCCTTTTCGGGGTCGAGCCGCGGCTCGACAAGCTGGCCGAGATCGAGAACCCGGCGGCCGGCTTCGTGGCGCGACTGGCCGCCGTCAACCTGTTCCTCGCGGCCTTCAACCTGCTGCCCGCCTTCCCGATGGATGGCGGCCGGGTGTTCCGCGCCGTGCTGTCGATCTTCATGGACCGGGTCAAGGCCACCCGCGCGGCGGCGGGCGCCGGGCAGATCCTGGCCTTCGTCTTCGGTTTTCTGGGCCTGACCACCGGAAACCCCCTGCTGCTGCTGATCGCGATCTTCGTGTTCATGGCCGCGGCGGCGGAAAACAGCGACGTGGCGCTGCACGCGATGACGCGCAACCTGATGGCGCGCGAGGCGATGATCACCAATTTCGAAAGCCTGAACCCCGGCGACAGTCTGCAACTGGCCGCCAACGCGCTGATCCGCACCACGCAGCACGAGTTTCCGGTGCTTGACGCGCATGGCCAGCTGTCAGGCGTCCTGACGCGTAACGCGCTCTATTCGGCGCTGTCGCAGGACGGCCCGCCCGGAAGCGTCGCCGACGTGATGCATCGCGACGTGCCGGCCGTGCCGCTGACCTCGCCGCTGGACAAGGTGCTGGACGCGCTGGCCAAGGGCGACACGCCGGTGGTTGCCGTCACCGATCCGCGCGGCCAGATGATCGGCTATGTCACGCGCGAGAATATCGGCGAGCTGATGGTGGTGCGCGGCCGCAAGTAACCCTTCAGCGGGCTTTCAGCGCGTCTTCCAGAAGCCCCCGCACCGCGTCGGGGTCCACATCCGACGTGACGAACGCCTCGCCAATGCCGCGCGCGAGGATGAAGCGCAGCTTGCCGTCCAACACCTTCTTGTCCTGCGCCATCAGCGCCAGCAGCCCGTCTGCGTCGGGCAGTTCGCCGGGGATGTCGGCCAGGTCGCGTTTCATGCCCATCGCCGCGAGATGCGCGCGGACGCGCGACGGCTCCTCCTGCGGACACAAGCCCAGCCGCGCCGACAGCTCGAAGGCCAAGGCGCAGCCGATCGCCACCCCCTCGCCATGCAGCAGCCGGTCGGAATAGCCGGTCGCCGCCTCCAGCGCGTGGCCGAAAGTGTGGCCCAGGTTCAGCAGCGCACGGTCGCCCTGCTCGGTTTCGTCGCGCAACACGATTTCGGCCTTCATCTCGCACGAGCGTTTCACCGCCCTTGCCCGCGCCGCGCGGTCGCCGCGCGCCAGCGCCGGACCCTCGCGCTCCAACCAGGTAAAGAAATCGGCATCGCCCAGCAGCCCGTATTTCACCACCTCGCCATAGCCCGCCAGGAAATCGCGCGGCGCCAGCGTGTCCAGCACCGCGATGTCGGCCAGCACCAGCGAGGGCTGGTGAAACGCGCCGATCAGGTTCTTGCCCTGGGCCGAGTTGATGCCGGTCTTGCCGCCGACCGAGCTGTCCACCTGCGCCAGAAGCGAGGTCGGCACCTGCACGAAACGCACGCCCCGGCGCAGGACGGCCGCGGCGAAGCCCGCCAGATCGCCGATCACCCCGCCGCCAAGCGCCACGACCATGTCGCGCCGCTCCACCTTCTGCTCGATCAGCCATTCCACGGCGCGGCTGAACTGCGCCCAGCCCTTTGTGGCCTCGCCGGGCGGCAGAGCCAGCGAAACCATCTCGATTCCCGCCGCGTCCAGGCCCGCGCGCAGGCCGTCCAGATGCAGCGCGGCGACGGTCTCGTCGGTCAGCAC
>JBAVQZ010000578.1:0-2797 GCA_049694515.1 Paracoccaceae bacterium
CCGCGCGGCGGATGTCGGCTTCGTGGATGCGCCGGTCTGTTACGGGCTGCAGGGCGCCAGAAAAGGCGAGTTGATATCGCTCTGCGGAGGCACGGCCGAGAATGTCGAGCGCATCCGCCCGATCCTCATGTGTTACAGTCGGGCGGTGGAGCATATCGGCGGGCATGGTGCCGGACATATCGCCAAGACCTGCAACAACATGATGCACTGGGCGGCCTGCGTCGCGAATTACGAGACCCTTGCCTTGGCCAAGGCCTGCGGGATCGACGCCCAGGCCATGCGCGAGACGCTGCTGAAATGTCCCGCCCGCAACACCACGCTGGAACGCTGGGACACCACCCGCTTCACCTGGCACGAAAAGGACATGGACGTCGCGCTGGAACTGTCGCAGCAGGCCGGCCTTGCGCTGCCGCTGTTCGGCATGGTCGATCAGCTGGTAAAGCGGCTGGGCCCTGATCGCGTGCGCGAACTGCTTCACGAACCCGCGGCCTCGTATCTGGGGCAGGAGATCGCAATTCGGGACCTCGAAACGATCACCCGGGAGGCTTGATATTCGTTCCTTCATGCAGAACGGTGTGCCATTGACGGGAAACTGGGCGGCGCGTATCCTTTCCTGCGAAGGGCCACGACAAGGGAGAGATCATGTCTGACGAAGAACAGGAGGCCGGCGGCGTCGGTCATAACAGCGAGAAACGCGAAAAGGTGGTATGGGAGCGCTGGACCAAGAAGCGCACATTCGTCCGCGCCCTTGAGGGCACCTACGGCCAGCTCAAGGAAGAGCTTTACAAACAGCCGCGGGTCTACCGGACCAGCGACATGAAATGGAAGGGCGGCCCACACAATTTCGGCAAGAAGGTCATCAACCCGCAGGCCAACAGGATCGCCCAGTCGATCGAGGCCCACGTGGACGCCTTCGCGCCGCATGGCTACGGCCAGATTCACGGACACATGAACTCGGCCGTGTTTTTCGTGCTCAAGGGCAAGGGACACGATATCCACGACGGGCGCCGCTTGGACTGGGAAGCCGGTGACGCGCTGATCGTCGAGAATGCCTGCGTCCACCAGCACCTCAATGATAGCGACGACGAGACCTTCGTGCTCGTGCTCAAGGCCAAGCCGCTGTTCCTGTTCATGCACATGATCTTCCAGAAGATGGTGCAGTTCCCGCCCGAGGATCCGGTGCCGGGCCACGAAGACTATGCGCCGCCGGCGAGCCTGTGAGGGAGGAGAAAGAATGAGCATGGACCCCACCACCTTTGCCGACGTGATCGAGCGCCAGCGCGCCAGGTCGAGCGGCCCCGAGGTCAGCTTCTACAAGGAGGCTCTCGAAACCTCGCGGCAGTTCCGCAAGGAATACGACAACCGCCTGAACGTCGTGAAGCACGACCAGATGCCGATGGAACGCTCCGCTGACGGGCTGATCAAGCACATTATCAACGAGCGCATGGATACCAAAGAGTGCTGCATCGACATCTACATGCAGTTCATCGGGGCGGGAAAGGCGACCGGGACCTCGCGCCACCTGACCGAGGAGATTGCCTTCGTGATCGAGGGCACCGGCTACGATCATCACTATGACGTGCATTTCGAGTGCAAGGAGGCGTTCGAGTGGAGCTGGGACACCACCCCGAAGAAATTCGATTGGGGCCCCGGCGATTTCATCTATGTGCCGCCCTACGTGGCGCACAAGCGCTTCAACACCAGCGACATCGAGGCCCGCGTCATCGTATGCAACAGCCGTGTGATGAAGGCGATCGGCCTGGACTGGTTCGACCAGCTTGAACCGGCGGAAGGCTTCGAGGATGTCTGGGTTCCTCCGGCAGATGAGTGACCCCGGCTGAACTGTGGGGCAAGGGGCCGCAAGAGCCCCGCCTCGCGCAACATGGGAGGAAGACATGAAAACCCTGCTGACAGCCGTCGCACTTGCGTCGGCCATCGCCATGCCCGCCTGGGCGGAAGGCTTTTTCAAGGGAAAGACGCTCACCTACATCATCGCGACCAACCCCGGCGGTGGCTATGACACCTATGCCCGCCTGATCGGCGGCTATCTGGAAAAGAAGCTCGGCGCCGACAAGGTGATCTACAAGAACCTGCCGGGCGCCGGTCATATCATCGGCGCGAACACGCTTTACGCCGCCAAACCGGACGGGCTGACCATCGGCACGTTCAACACCGGCCTGATCTATGCCCAGATCCTTGAACAGGAGGGCGTGCAGTTCGACCTGACCAACTTCAGCTGGATCGGCAAGGCGGCGTCCGACCCCCGGGTCGTGGTGCTCAGCAACGACAGCGGCCTGAAGGACTTCCAGGCGCTGATCGACAGCAAGGAGACGGTGAATTTCGCTGCCTCCGGCGTCGGCTCCGCTTCGTATAACGAGACCAAGATGCTGATCGACGGGCTCGACATGAGTGTCAAGATGATCCCCGGATACCAGGGCAACGAAGGGGAAATGGCGATGCTGCGCGGCGAAGTCGCCGGCCAGGTCGGCTCGGAAAGCTCGCTCGCACCTTTCGTCGAGGCCGGCAACGGGTTCATGGCCGTCGGTATCGGCGGCGACGTCAAACCGCAGGCCATCGAGTTCGCCAGGACCGACAAGGCCAAGTCGATCGTCAACCTGATCGGCGCGCTGTCCAATCTCGGACGCCTGACCGCCGCGCCTCCGGGCGTGCCGGACGACGTGCTGGAAGAGTTGCGTGACGGCTACATGGCGGTGATGAACGATCCGGATTTCCTCGCCGACGCCAAGAAGCTGGGGCGGCCTATCGATCCGGCGCGCGGCGACGATGTGTCCAAGGA
>JBAVQZ010000579.1:0-2162 GCA_049694515.1 Paracoccaceae bacterium
TTGTCAAGAGCGAAGCGAAAAAGAGGTTCACCCCGGGCGTCACCACCCCAAACAGGTGGGGCGCGGCCCAGAGCCGGAGGGACCGGCGCGCGATCAACGGCGTCTCACCAGCATCTGCCTGGCAACAGCCGCACGGAGAAGCCCCGGCGACACCATGAAGAACCACAATTCGGCCTCCGTGGTCTGAGGCTGCGGGATCGGGCGCTTCAACCCGTCGGCGAAGACCGGCGCCGGGATCGCGGCGGAGAGGAACGCAAGTTTTCGCATATCAGTGCTCCATCGTGATGGGTTTGATAGATGTCTGGCAAGGCTCAAGGCAAGTGGCCGGTTTTTTAAGCCCACCGACGCGGGCGGTGTCCGCATCGCGGCTGAACCATCGGATTACTCCGAATGCCCGAAGATGGAGATGAGTTCACCAATACGCCGGCCATACCAGCGCGCGGCCACGGAAGCGCCCAAGTTCCGCTGCCTTGCCGGGCGATTCAGAGCCGAGGACGTCTGGCTGGCGGGAACACGGTGGATGACGTTGCATGCGTCTCGGTCCGCGGAGGACCTCAGCGATTGGGGCATCGAACCAGTGCCGATCAGCCACGCGCGGGACAATGAGGCTCAAACTGCGGAAACAGCATCTCGTTCTCAAACCATATGTGTTCCATCAGGATGTGTGCCATCAGGTCATCAATGAAGTCGGATACGCTCGCACAGAGAATCGCCCATCTCGTGCAGGCGGCATCAGGGCAGGGTGAATTCCTTAGAAAGGTTCCGGATACGCGTGATATCGCGCTCATGGCGGTCGTGATCGGCGCGCAAGACTGCAATCGAGGCCGCGTTGCCGGGCATGTCGCCCTTGCGGATGGCCGGAAAGAGGATCAGTTCCTCCTTCTTCATGTGCACCTCCATCTCGCCAAGCATGCGGCGGAGGATCTTGGACAGACCTTCGGGATTTTCCTCATCGCCGTAGTGGAGGTCCTCGATCATTTCCGCCAATTGGGGCAGTTGCACGCGCTACCGCGCGCGGTAGCACGTTTCGATGTGGCGTGTCAGTTCAGCCGCATTGTCGATCGGGACAGCATTGGTCATCACTTTCCTCCGTCGTTTTATCGATGGGTCAGAAATCGAGCTTGGCCGACGCACCTGGGCGCGGTGCGACAGTTGTCCGGGAGCGCAACAAAACCTCGCCCTGCGTGTTGACTGTCAGGCGCACACGGGTCGAACCACAGCGGAAGGTGATCCTATGACGCCCCTCATCCTCGTCCTGCCCTTCTTCACTAAGACTCGTGATCCGACCTTCGCGCATCAGGCGCTGCACGTCCTCCTGCGCAACGCCAAGCAGCGGGCCGAGTTCAGTGGCGTCAACCTGAAATCCGTCTTCTGTAGGTTCGAGGCGCATTGTCATCGTCCCCGCCGATCAGATGTGATTGCGGGTGATCGCCACCTGCCAGACCTCCGGTCCGTCGCGCAGGAACTCAGTTTCAAACTGGTCATGCCAGTTTTCCTCAATCCGCCGTAGCAGCGGGATCGGTGCGTGGTCGTTGATCAGAACGAAAGTCGCGCCGGGTTCGAGCGCCTCGAGCGCGGCGAATACGGTGGCGTGGCGTTCAGGCGGGATCATGGGCCGGAGGTCGACGACGACAGGGTCGGCGGTGGTATCGTGAGTGGTGGCGGGCATGGATGTTTCCTTTGATCGCGTGCACACCGTTGGTACGTTCTTAAAAAAATATTGTCAATATTTCTTTTAGACTCTATGGAGATGAAAACGCAAGGAGGCATCAATGGTCGATCGCATGCAGAAATACGTCTCTCTCGAGCGCCGCATGGCCGACAAGCGCAAGCCAGCGCAGCGGATCCTCGATCATCTCGAGATTCTGCCGGACCTTTCGTCGGAGGAAGCTTCTTCCCAGGCGTCGCGTTGCGAGCAGTGTGGAACGCCATACTGCCAAGTCTACTGCCCGCTGCACAACAACATCCCCGACTGGCTGAAGATGACCGCAGAGGGCCGCACGGAAGAGGCGTATCAGTTGGCGCAGGCGACCAACAACTTCCCCGAGATATGCGGCCGGATCTGCCCGCAGGATCGCCTTTGCGAGGCGAAATGGGCCTGCACATTGGAACAGGCCGGGCACGGCACCGTGACAATCGGCGCGTTTGAACGCCATATCGGC
>JBAVQZ010000580.1:0-4129 GCA_049694515.1 Paracoccaceae bacterium
AGGCATGGCGGACCCATTCCGACATCGCCGCCGCCTTCGCCGCCGAGATGGCGGCCACGGGCGACGCGCCCCGCGCCACCGCCGCGGCGTTTGCGCAATGGTATGCCTCGGACTGGCGGCGCGAGAATTACTACCTCGCGGCCTGCTCCGACTACCTCGACCAGCAGGACCGTTCAAAGGCGCTGCCCCGCTACCGGCTGCTGTCCGAGGATTTCCTCGACACCCTCTGCCGCCTGCCCGACGGCACCGCCTATCCTTGCGCCGAACCCGAGGGGGTGGGGGTGCGATAGCTGCCCAAACCTTTGATTTGGGCACGCCTGAGTCACGCTGGAGGCGTGCCTTCGGCAAGACGCGCGCGGGTTTAACTTGCCATGTGCATCAAATCGTATGTACGGGCTGTGCACAGGCCGTGCACGCGGATCATACGCCCCCGACTCGCGCCAGGACCCTTGTTAACAAGCTGATTCGACGCGGAAACCGCGACGCGCGCGCCATCGGGCGCGCTGTGGCGTCAGGCCCGCTTAACCAGCCGGATCAGGAACAGCAGGATCACCGCGCCGATCGTCGCGTGGATGATCGCCGCGACGATGCCGCCGCCCAGCGACAGCCCGATGGCCGGAAAGATCAGCCCGGCGACGAAGGCGCCGACGATGCCCACCACGATATTGCCCAACAGGCCGAAGCCGAAGCCCTTGACGATCAGCCCCGCCAGCCAGCCGGCAATGGCGCCGATGATAAGAAATACGACCAGACTCTCGATACCCATTTCGAATTCCCCTTAAGATACGCAAAGCCCCGAAAGAAAGGCATGACTAACCCTACACCTTCCCTGCACGACAGGAAATGATGCACGTCAACTCCGTTCCGGGCGCTGCACGGGGCAGCGGGCCGCCTAGCGCGAGAACTTCTTGTATTTCACGCGCTTGGGCTCAACCGAGTCGGGGCCGAGGCGGCGGATCTTGTCCTGCTCATAGGCCTCGAAGTTGCCCTCGAACCACTCCACATGCGCGTCGCCCTCGAAGGCCAGCATATGGGTGCAGAGACGGTCAAGGAAGAAACGGTCGTGGCTGATGATGACCGCGCATCCCGCGAAATCCTCCAGCGCCGCCTCCAGCGCCTGGAGGGTCTCGACATCCAGGTCGTTGGTCGGCTCGTCGAGCAGAAGCACGTTGCCGCCTTCGCGCAGCAGCTTGGCCATGTGCACCCGGTTGCGCTCGCCGCCCGACAGCATGCCGACCTTCTTCTGCTGGTCGCCGCCCTTGAAGTTGAAGGCCGAGCAATAGGCGCGCGAGTTCATGCTGGCATCGCCCAGTTCGATGACCTCGGCCCCGCCCGAGATCTCCTCCCACACGGTGTGGTCGGAACCCAGCGCGCCGCGCGACTGGTCGACATAGGACAGTTGCACCGTGTCGCCATAGGTGACGCTGCCCGCGTCGGGTTGCTCCTGCCCCGTAAGCATCCGGAACAGCGTGGATTTCCCTGCGCCGTTTGGGCCGATCACGCCGACGATGCCGCCCGGCGGCAGGGCGAAGGACAGGTCCTCGACCAGCAGCTTGTCGCCATAAGCTTTGCGCAGGCCCTCCACCTCGATCACCTTGTTGCCCAGGCGCGGCCCGTTGGGAATGATGATCTGCGCGCGGCTGAGCTTTTCGCGTTCCGACTGGTTCGCCAGTTCCTCGTAGGAGCTGATCCGCGCCTTGGACTTGGCCTGGCGCGCCTTGGCGCCGGCGCGGATCCATTCCAGCTCGCGCTCCAGCACCTTCTGGCGCGACTTGTCCTCCCGCGCTTCCTGTTCCAGCCGCTTGGCCTTCTGCTCCAGCCAGGAGGAATAGTTCCCCTCGTAGGGGATGCCGCGGCCGCGGTCGAGCTCCAGGATCCAGCCGGTGATGTCGTCCAGGAAATACCGGTCGTGGGTGACGATCAGTATGGTGCCCTTGTAGTCGATCAGGTGCTGTTGCAGCCAGGCGACCGTTTCGGCGTCCAGGTGGTTGGTCGGCTCATCCAGCAGCAGCATGTCGGGTGCTTCCAGCAGCAGCTTGCACAGCGCGACGCGGCGCTTCTCGCCGCCGGACAGACTGTCGATCTGGGCGGTGTCAGGCGGGCAGCGCAGCGCCTCCATCGCGACGTCGATCTGGCTGTCCAGGTCCCACAGGTTCTCGCTGTCGATCTCGTCCTGAAGCTGCGCCATCTCGTCGGCGGTCTCGTCCGAGTAGTTCATCGCCAGCTCGTTGAACCGCTCCAGCTTGGCCTTCTTTTCGGCGACGCCTTCCATGACGTTGCCCCGCACGTCCAGCGCAGGGTCCAGCTCGGGCTCCTGCGGCAGATAGCCGACGCGCGCGCCCTTGGCGGCCCAGGCCTCGCCGGTGAAGTCCTTGTCGATGCCGGCCATGATCCGCAGCAGCGTCGATTTACCGGCGCCGTTGGGGCCGACGACACCGATCTTTACGCCGGGCAGGAAGGACAGGCGGATGTTTTCGAAGGTCTTCTTGCCGCCCGGATAGGTCTTGGAAACGCCATCCATGTGATAGACGTATTGGTATGATGCCATTGCGGAACCGCCCTTCGGATTAACTGAGGATCAGCGGCACAGATACCGATTCCGCTGGACAAGAGCAATGCGGGGCACGATAGGGTGCGCCGGGATTTTCGACCGACGGGGGGAACGTGGAGCGCGCCGGGCTGCCAGTTGCGAAACCGGGCCAGGTGATCGGCCTGCTGGGCGGGTCGTTCGACCCGCCGCATGCGGGCCATGCCCATATCACGCGCGAGGCGCTGAAGCGCTTCGGGCTGGACCGGGTGTGGTGGCTCGTCTCTCCCGGAAATCCGCTGAAATCCGCGGGGCCCGCCGCGCTGGACAAGCGCCTGGCGGCGTCGCGCGCGGTGATGGACCACCCCCGGGTCGCCGTGACGGATATCGAGGCGCGGATCGGTACACGCCATACCGCAGCCACGCTGGAGCGGCTCAAGGCGCTTTACCCCGGTGTTCACTTTGTCTGGCTCATGGGGGCAGACAACCTGGCGGATTTTCACCGCTGGGACCGATGGGAATGGATCATGCGCAACGTGCCGGTGGGCGTGATCGCGCGGCCGGGGCTGCGCCTGACCGCGCGGATGTCCAGGGCCGCCGACCGTTACTGGCGTTATCGTCTGCCAACCCGCGAGGCCGCCCGGCTGGGGCACCGCACGCCGCCGGCCTGGTGCTTCGTCAACATCCCGATGGTCGAGATATCCTCAACCGAGATCAGGGCGCGCGGGGACTGGCGGTAACATCTGTGGTGGACCAGCCGATCGTGCTTGCCCGCCGGTCGACGATTTGCTTCACTCGAGCGTATGGGTAACGGCGCTTCAAGGGTATCGCGGCGGCTGGTTCTGGCGGGGATGCTGGCCGGCGCCGCCGAAGGCGCTCTCGCCGCGCCGCTGGGCCGTTCGCTGCGGCCCAGAGCACGTCCCTCCGACCTGCGAAACGCGGCGGTCGAGGGCGCCGAGGCGCTTATCTCGCAAGCCCGCCTGGGCGGCAAGGTGGCCTTTGTGGTCGCCGACGCCCGCACCGGAAAGGTGCTGGAGGCGAAGAACCCGCTCCTGCCGATGCCGCCGGCCAGCACCGCCAAGACGATCACCACGCTCTATGCTCTGGATACGCTGGGCGCGGGGTTCCGTTTCCGCACGCAGCTCGTCGCGACGGGACCGCTGCGCGGCGGCATTGTCCAGGGCGACCTGGTGCTTGTGGGCAGCGGCGATCCTGTGCTGGATACGGATGATCTGGGCGAGCTGGCCGCCAGCCTGAAAGCGGCAGGCGTGCGCGAGGTGTCGGGCGGCTTCTACTATTTCGACCGGACGCTGCCACGGGTGCGCGCCATCGACCCCGGCCAGCCCGCGCATGTCGGCTACAACCCCGCGGTGTCGGGGCTGAACCTGAACTTCAACCGCGTCCATTTCGAGTGGAAGCGCGCATCGGGCGGCTGGGACGTGACGATGGACGCGCGCACCGCACGGTTGCGCCCGGAGGTCAGTATCGCCCGGATGCATGTCGTGAATCGCCAAGCGCCGGTCTATACCTATGCCGATCGCAAGGGCGTCGATGACTGGACGGTGGCGAGCGCGGCGCTGGGCAAGGGCGGCGCTCGCTGGC
>JBAVQZ010000581.1:0-1798 GCA_049694515.1 Paracoccaceae bacterium
GGCGGCGAGCTTGGGTGGTTCTCCGAAGGGATGATGGTCAAGCCGTTCGAACAGGCCGCGATGGCGATGAAGAAGGGCGATATCTCGGACCCCGTCAAGACCCAGTTCGGCTGGCACATCATCAAGCTGAACGACACCCGCGACAAGCCCACGCCGAAGCTTGAGGACGTGCGCAAGGACATCGTCAAGAGCCTGCAACAGGCCGCCGTCTCTGCCGCGATCGAGGATATCACCGCCAAGGCGGACATTCAGAAGCCCGAAACAGATATTGACCCGGCCGCCGTTCGCAATAAGGAATTGCTGAACGACTGATCGCGGCCCACGGAGGGACGAATGGCGAAGAAGAAGGACAAGGCCAAGCCGGCCCTGAAGGACGAGGTGAAGGCCCTTCGCCAGAAACTCTCCAAACTCCGCAAGAAGCTTAAGACGCTTCAGGTCGCGGTGCCCGTGCCGGCGCCGCGACCCACCGTTTCCCCGCTGGCGCCAGCCGGCGGAATGCCCGACCTGCCGCCGATTTCAGGCGTCACCTTTGCCACCGCGGCGGCCGGAATCCGCTACAAGGGTCGCGTGGACGTCATGCTGGCCCGGCTGGCGCCCGGCACGCAGATCGCAGGGGTGTTCACGCGCTCGGCCACCCGTTCGGCGCCAGTGCTGGACTGCGAGGCCAAGATCGGTCAGCCCGCCGGGGACGCGGGTGCGGCGATCATCGTCAATGCGGGCAATTCCAACGCCTTCACCGGGGCGCGCGGCCAACAATCCGTAGAGGCCATCGCCGCCGGTGTCGCCAGGGCGGCAGGCGTGCCCGAAACGCGCGTTTTCACGTCTTCGACGGGCGTGATAGGCGAACCGCTTCCGCATGAGCGGATCACCGCGGTGCTGGATGACCTCGCCGCGCGGCAGGATGGCGCGGGCATGGCCGACGCCGCACGCGCGATCATGACGACCGATACATTCCCGAAGGCCGCCACGGCCACCGTCGAAATCGACGGCGAACCCGTTACCATCGCCGGGATCGCCAAAGGGTCCGGCATGATTGCACCTGACATGGCGACGATGCTGGTCTATATCTTCACCGATGCAAGGATCGCCCGGCCCCAGTTGCAGAAGCTGCTGTCGCGCCTGACGGAGCAGACCTTCAACAACATCACCGTGGACGGCGACACCTCGACCTCGGACACGCTCCTGCTGGCCGCGACCGGGAAAAGCGCCGCGCCCGAGATCGCCGACCTGCGCAGCGCACCGGCCAGATCATTCGCCGATGCGCTGCATGGGGTGATGCTGGATCTCGCGCATCAGGTGATCCGCGACGGCGAGGGGGCCACGAAATTCGTCGAGGTTGCCGTGACCGGGGCCGACAATGACACCGACGCGCGCAAAGTTGCCATGGCGATCGCCAATTCGCCGCTGGTCAAAACGGCCGTGGCCGGTGAAGACCCGAACTGGGGTCGCGTGGTCATGGCGGTGGGCAAGTCCGGCGCGAAAGCCGACCGGGACCGTCTTGCCATCCGTTTCGGCGACATCCTCGTAGCCGAGAAAGGCTGGGTCGCCGAAAGCTATACCGAGGAGGCGGGAGCGGCCTATATGAAGCGGCCCGAGCTGGTAATCGGCGTGGATCTTGGGTTGGGGCGTGGCAAATCCACGGTCTGGACCTGCGATCTGACGCATCGGTATATCGACATCAACGCCGACTACCGCTCATGAAGGTTGTCCTGGTTTCGGCCGTCGCGCTGATCGATGCCGACGGCCGGGTGCTTCTGGCCCAGCGCCCCGAGGGGAAATCGATGGCCGGGCTGTGGGA
>JBAVQZ010000582.1:0-4940 GCA_049694515.1 Paracoccaceae bacterium
TGCCGGAACCGGCAACCAGCGCTTTGCGCCGCTCAACTCCTGGCCGGACAACGCCAACCTGGACAAGGCGCGCCGTCTGCTCTGGCCGATCAAGAAGAAATACGGCAACAGGATCAGCTGGGCCGACCTGATCATCCTGGCGGGCAACGTCGCTTATGAATCCATGGGCTTGAAGACTTTCGGCTTCGGCTTCGGGCGTGCCGATATCTGGCACCC
Organism: Paracoccaceae bacterium; assembly: GCA_049694515.1. Classification (GTDB taxonomy): domain Bacteria; phylum Pseudomonadota; class Alphaproteobacteria; order Rhodobacterales; family Rhodobacteraceae; genus JADQCB01. Next base: position 217 of record JBAVQZ010000582.1, read on the forward strand.
CGAGAAGGACACCTATTGGGGCGCCGAAAAGGAATGGCTCGCCCCCAGCGACGAACGCTATGAGAGCGTGGAAAACCCCGCGACGATGGAAAACCCGCTGGCCGCGGTGCAGATGGGCCTGATCTACGTCAACCCCGAAGGCGTGAACGGCACCCCCGACCCGCTGAAAACCGCGGCCCAGGTGCGCGAGACCTTCGCGCGCATGGCGATGGACGACTACGAGACGGCGGCGCTGACCGCGGGCGGGCATACCGTGGGCAAGACCCACGGCAATGGTGACGCGGAACTGCTGGGCCCCGAGCCCGAAGCCGCCCCCGTCGAGGAGCAGGGCCTCGGCTGGATGAACCACACCAAGCGCGGGGTGGGCCGCGACACCGTGACCTCGGGGCTCGAGGGTGCGTGGACGACGAACCCCACCACGTGGGACTACGGCTATTTCGACATGCTTCTCGACCATGAGTGGGAGCTGAAGAAAAGCCCCGCCGGCGCCTGGCAGTGGCAGCCCGTGGACATCAAGCAAGAGGACATGCCCGTCGACGTGGAGGATCCGTCGATCCGGCACATGCCGATGATGACCGATGCCGACATGGCGATGAAGGTCGACCCCGAGTATCGCAAGATATTGGAGCATTTCCGGCAGAACCCCGAGGAGTTCGATGACGCCTTCGCCCGCGCCTGGTTCAAGCTGACCCACCGCGACATGGGCCCCAAGGCGCGCTACATCGGCCCCGAAGTACCCGAGGAGGACCTGATCTGGCAGGATCCGATCCCCGCGGGCAACACCGGCTATGACGTCGAGGCGGTGAAGGCGAAGATCGCTGAAAGCGGGCTGAGCGTGGCCGAGATGGTCGCCACCGCCTGGGACAGCGCCCGCACCTTCCGCGGCTCGGACATGCGCGGCGGCGCCAATGGCGCGCGCATCCGCCTGGCCCCGCAGAAGGACTGGGATGGCAACGAGCCCGCGCGGCTGGCCAAGGTTCTGGGGGTGCTGGAACCGATCGCGGCGGAAACCGGGGCGAGCGTTGCCGACGTCATTGTGCTGGCCGGCAATGTCGGGATCGAGCAGGCCGCGAAGGCCGCCGGTCACGACATCACGGTGCCCTTCACGCCGGGCCGCGGCGACGCGACCGACGAGATGACGGATGCCGACTCCTTCGAGGTGCTGGAACCGCTGGCCGACGGCTATCGCAACTGGCTCAAGAAGGACTATGCCGTCAGCGCCGAAGAGCTGATGCTCGACCGGACACAGCTGATGGGGCTGACCGCGCCCGAGATGACCGTGCTGGTTGGCGGCATGCGGGTGCTGGGCACCAACCACGGCGGCACGAAGCATGGCGTCTTCACCGACCGGGTCGGCGCGCTGACCAACGACTTTTTCGTGAACCTGACGGACATGGGCAACACGTGGAAGCCGGCCGGCAACAACCTCTACGAGATCCGCGACCGCAAGACGGACACTGTGAAGTGGACGGCGACGCGCGCGGATCTGGTATTCGGATCGAACTCGATCCTTCGCTCCTATGCCGAGGTCTATGCCCAGGACGACGCGCAGCAGAAGTTCGTGAAGGACTTCGTCGCCGCCTGGAGGAAGGTGATGAACGCGGATCGCTTCGACCTCGCCTGATCCCGGCGGACAGGCGCCCGAATTCGGCCGAAACCCGGCCGCGTTCGGGCGTTTGATCGGAAACATTAGGACGCGGGCGACGCTTCGCGACGCGCGTTATCCGGTGTTACTGTCGCGTCTGCCGCACAGCAGCAGGGCGGTTTGAAAAGGCAAAAGGAAGAGGCGCATGAAGGTTCACATCCTCGATGACTGGTTCGACACGCTGCGCCACCTGCCCTGTTTCGAAAAGCTGTCCCGGCATGACGTGACTGTCTGGACGGATCACGCGGAAGACCCGGCCGTCCTTGGCCAGCGCCTGGCCGACGCCGAGACGCTGGTCCTGTTCCGCGAACGCACACCGGTCGGCGCTCCCCTGCTCGACCACCTGCCGGGGCTCAAGCTGATCAGCCAGCGCGGCGTCTATCCCCATGTCGATGTGCCGGCCTGCACCGCGCATGACGTGCTGCTCTGCTCGAACACCCGGTCGGACACACCGTCCTACGCGGCGGCCGAGCTGACCTGGGGGCTGCTGCTTTCCGCAATGCGGCAGATCCCGCAGCAGATGGCCTCGCTGCGCGCGGGGCGCTGGCAGATGGGTGTCGGAAAGACCCTGCGCGGGCGGACGCTGGGCCTCTACGGCTATGGCCGGATCGCACGCGTCGTGGCCGGCTACGCCGGAGCCTTTGGCATGAACATCCTTTGCTGGGGGTCCGAGGACGGCCGCGCCCGCGCCAGAGCCGATGGCCGGACGGTCGCGGCCAGCCGTGCCGCGTTCTTTTCGGACTGTGACGCCGTTTCGGTCCACCTGCGGCTGACGGACAGCACCCGCGGCGTCATCACCGCCGAAGATCTGGCCCTGATGCCCGCCCACGCGGTTTTCGTGAACACCTCCCGCGCGGGGCTTGTCGCGCACGGCGCCCTTCTCGCCGCGCTCGAGGCGGGCCGCCCCGGCATGGCCGCCGTGGATGTCTTCGAGACCGAGCCGCTGACCGATCCCGCCGATCCGCTGATCGCGCATCCCAACGTGATCGCGACGCCGCATATCGGTTACGTCACCGAGGACGAGCTGGACATGCAGTTCGCCGACATCTTCGACCAGATAAACGCCTTTGCGAGCGGCGCGCCGATCCACATGATCAATCCCGAGGCGTGGCAGCGTCAGCGCCCCTGACGCAATCGCTGCCCCCGCAAGCTTCGCAGTGACGAAAACACGGAGGCTCGCGGTCCTTGCCACCCTCTTGTCACCCGCACATCGCTTCAGCGCATCGAAAGCGGCCCTCGGGCCCAAGCGCTATGCCGACACAAGCGTCGCCATTCGACGCATCGCCAGCGCATAGCCCTCGGTTCCGAAACCCGCGATCACGCCCTCGGCGCGAAGCGAGACGTAGGAGTGATGACGGAAGCTCTCGCGCTTGTGGATATTGGAGATATGAACCTCCAGCACCGGCCCTTCGAACGCGTTGAGCGCATCGAGGATCGCCACCGAGGTGTGGGTGAGGGCGCCGGGGTTTATGATGATGCCCGCCGCAACCTCGCGCGCCTCGTGGATCCAGTCGATGATTTGCCCCTCGTGGTTCGATTGCATCAACTGGCAATCCAGCCCGACCTCACCGGCAACTGCGCGGCAAGCAACCTCGACATCGGCCAGCGTGTCGCTGCCGTAGATTTCCGGCTGGCGCTTGCCCAGCAGGTTCAGGTTGGGGCCGTTGAGGATATGGATCGCCTTGCTCATGCGGTTCGCCCTTCCGTCCGGCGTGGCTGGCGCTTCCGCGCCGCTATCTGGATCACCTCCGGCATGGGGCGGTCCTAGTGTATCCGTTCGTGATGCCCCGAAAGCCGTTTTTTTGCAAGCGCGTCAAGGCGGCCCGCGTGACCGGAACGCGGATCGCAGGCCCATTTGGAGCATGGCCCCACCGTGGTGTCCGCACCTTCCCCACCATGGTGCTGGACGTCCGCTTGTGTCGGTCAATGACGCCCGTGGTGGTCCGCGCGTGCCGCGGTTCGATCCGGGACATGCCCCGCAGGAGCCCCGTTGTCCTCGAACAGCGGACCGACGGATATCTGCGCCAGGTCCGTGCCCCGCCGTTCGATGAACAGCGCGTTCAACCTGTTGTCGCGGGCGAGCGTCACGCCGTCCTCGGCTCCGGCGACCATCAGTGCCGTCGCCCAGGCGTCGGCTTCCATGCAGGTCCCGGCCACCACACTCACCGAGGCAAGAGGGTTCGCGACGGGCCCGCCGCGCCGCCGGTCCATCGTGTGCGACAGCCGCCGCCCGCCGATCTCGACCCAATGACGATAATCGCCGGACGTCGCGACCGCCGCGTCTTCGAGGGCGAGGATCGACATCGGCGCGCGCGCCTCGTAGTCGGGCCGCTCCACGGCGATGGTCCAGGGGCTGCCATCCGCCCGGCATCCGTTTGCGCGCAGTTCGCCGTCAAGCCCGACCAGGCCGTTTTCGATCCCGAAACGTTGCAACACCGCCATCATGCGGTCCACGCCATAGCCCTTGGCGATCCCTGAAAGGTCAAGCGTCAAGGGCGCCCTTTTCCGGGCCTTCCCGGTCGTTTCGTCCAACTCAAGCATCTCATGCGCGGGCAGGTGCGGCTTTCCCAGTTTTTTCCTCATGGCCGTCGCATCGGCCGGCTGGGGACCGAAGCCCCATGCGTTGGTCAGATCGCCCAGCGCGATGTCGAAGGCCCCGCCCGAGGCGCGCCCGACCTCAAGGCCGGCCTTCAGCACCGCCATCAGGCCGCGCGGCAGCGCGATCCACACGCCGGGGGCCGCATCGTTCAGCCGCATGAGGTCCGAGGCGGGATTCCATGTGGACATCTGACGGTCCACCTCTTCCACGCTGGCGGCCAGCGCCGCCCTGATCGCGGCGATATCCGCCCCCTCGGGCGCGCGGAACACTGCGGACCAGCGGGTACCCATCACCGGCCCGTTCAGCGCGATGTGCCCTGTATCAATAGACATCTTCGACATATCGCCCCTCCGCCTTCATCATGGCCGGGGACAGGCCCGCCGGGGCAAGGATGTCCTCCAGCGCGATTTTCACCCCCGCCGCCATGTCCCGCCCGCCGCAGACCAGAACCTGCGCGCCATCCTTGATCAGCATCGCAAG
>JBAVQZ010000583.1:0-2404 GCA_049694515.1 Paracoccaceae bacterium
GCGGGAACCTCGCTCCGCAGGGGGCGATCGTGAAGCCTTCGGCGGCGACCGACCGGTTGCTGGAGCACGAGGGGGAGGCCTTCGTCTTCGAGACTATCGAGGATCTGAAGGCCAATATCGACCGCGATGACCTGCCCGTGACACCGGACAGCATCCTGGTTCTCAAGGGCTGCGGCCCGAAGGGCTATCCGGGGATGCCCGAGGTCGGCAACATGCCGATCCCGAAGAAGCTGGTACAGCAGGGCGTGCGCGACATGATCCGCGTCTCGGATGCCCGGATGTCCGGAACGGCTTTCGGCACCGTCATCCTCCATGTCAGCCCGGAGGCCCAGGTGGGTGGACCGCTCGCGCTGGTCCGGACGGGTGACCGTATCCGGATCAGTGCCGCCAAGGGCGCGCTGGAGCTTCTGGTCGACGCGGAAGAACTCGCGGCCCGCCGCGAGGCCTGGAAGCCCGAGGAAGAGCGCTACGCCCGCGGCTACGCGAAGCTCTACGTCGATCACGTCCTGCAGGCGGACAGGGGCGCGGACCTGGACTTCCTCGTCGGGAAAGACACACGTCAGGTAACACGGGAAAGCCATTGATGACACAGACAGCCACCTTTCACGATCTCCGCGATGCGTCGGTATTCATCACGGGGGGCGGTTCAGGCATCGGCGCAGCGCTGACCGAGGGGTTCCTCGCCCAGGGGGCCCGGGTCGCCTTCGTGCAGCGTTCGGACGCGTCCGGTTTCTGCGACGAGATGGAGGCAAGGCACGGGGCCCGGCCGCTCTTCATCCCTTGCGACATTACCGACACGGCCGCGCTGCAGGCGGCGATCCGGGATGCCGCCGATACCCATGGCACGATCACCGTCATGGTGAACAACGCCGCCAACGACAAGCGGCACAAGGCCGAGGACGTGACCGAGGAATTCTGGAACTGGTCGCAGGCGATCAACCTCAGAGCCTATTTCTTCGCATGCCAGGCGGTGATCCCGGGCATGCGAGAGGCCGGTGGCGGATCCATCATCAACTTCACGTCGATCAGCTACATGATGGGGAACGCGGGCTATGTGTCCTACACGACGGCGAATGCCGGCATCAAGGGAATGACCTGCAGCCTTGCCCGCGAATTCGGCCCCGACCGGATTCGCGTCAACGCGCTGGCCCCGGGTTGGGTGCTCACGGAAAAACAACTCGACAAATGGGCAACCCCCGAGGCGCTGGCCGCACATCTGGAGCGGCAATGCCTGAAAGAGCATCTGCACGAGAAGGATATCGTGGACGCGACGCTTTTCCTCGCCTCCGGAACCAGCCGCATGATGACGGGACAGGGGCTGGTCGTCGATGGCGGCGTCGTCGTCACGGGTTGATCGGGATGAGCGCATCCAAGACCGAGTGGATTGCCGTCGACTGGGGAACCACCAATCTGCGGGCCTGGCTGTTCGACGCCTCGGGCGGGATCATCGCAGAGAGGTCGTCCGGCGATGGCATGGGGCGGCTTTCGCCCGAGGCGTTCGAACCCAAGCTGCTGATGCTGGTGGGTGAATACCTGTCTGAAGACGACGTGGTGCACGTTATCGCCTGTGGCATGGTGGGCGCGCGCCAGGGTTGGGCAGAGGCACCCTATGCGGCGGTGCCCTGCGCCCCGCCGGGGATCGAACGGGCCAAGGCGGCCCCCTCCCGGGATCCGCGTCTGCAGGTGCGGATCCTGCCCGGTGTCTGCCAGGCCGCCCCCGCCGACGTGATGCGGGGCGAGGAGACGCAGATCGCGGGCTTCCTTGCTTTGAACCCGGGCTTCGAGGGCGCGATATGCCTGCCGGGCACACATACGAAATGGGTGCGTGTCGGCGCCGGCGAGATCGCGAGCTTCCGAACCTTCATGACGGGCGAGCTCTTCGCGCTTCTCGGCGCGCAGTCCTTGCTGCGCCACAGCTTCTCCGGCGAGGAATGGGACGATGTGGCCTTCCTCGATGCGGTCACCGATGCGATGGCCGCGCCCGAGATGGTGACGGCCGACCTGTTCTCGATCCGCGCGGCGGGGCTGCTGCACGGCCTTTCCGGCGCCGCGGCGCGCGCCCGATTGTCAGGGCTCCTGTTCGGGGTGGAACTGGCGGGCGCCCGTCCCTACTGGGCGGGCCGCAAGGTGGCCCTGGTCGGGTCGGAGGCGCTCTGCCGGCTTTACGAAAAGGCGCTGGCGGAACATGGCGTGACGACGCAACGCGCCGACGCGGATGCGATCACCCTGGCCGGGTTGAAGGCCGCCTATGAAGAGTCGAAAGGGAAAAAGTCATGAGCCGGAACATTATCGCCATCCTGCGCGGCGTGCGCCCCGGCGAGGTCGCGGCCATTTGCGAAACGATCCTCGACGCCGGGATCGACCGCATCGAGGTTCCGTTGAATTCGCCCGAGCCCTTTGACAG
>JBAVQZ010000584.1:0-2741 GCA_049694515.1 Paracoccaceae bacterium
GTGGGCGCCGATCAGGTTCGGCAAGGGCAGGTCCAGCAGGCCGGTCTCGTCCTGGAAGACCAGCCGCCCGCGCTCCTCCCACACATGCCAGTGCTGGCCATGCGCCAGCAGCGGCGCGCCCAGGCGCGCGGCCTGCGCCTCGATCACCTCCAGCGCGGCGTCCTCCTGCGGGCCGACGACGCAGGGCACGCCACGCTTGAGGATCCCGGCCTTCTCGCCCGCGATCTGTTCGAGCGTCTCGCCCAGATATTGCTGGTGGTCGATGGACACCGGCGTGATCACCGTCAGGGCGGGCCGCTCGACCACGTTGGTGGCGTCGAGCCGCCCACCGAGACCGACCTCCAGCAGGGTGTAGTCGGCCGGTGTCCGGGCGAAGGCAAGCAGGGCGGCGACGGTCGTGATCTCGAAATAGGTGATTCCGGCGCCGCCGTTGGCGCGCTCGCACTCATCCAGGATCTCGGTCAGCGCCGGTTCCGAGATCAGATCACCCGAAAGCCGGATCCGCTCGTGAAAGCGCGCCAGATGCGGCGAGGTATAGGCATGCACGCGCTTTCCCGCCGCCTCCAGCCCGGCGCGGATCATCGCCTGCACCGACCCCTTGCCGTTGGTGCCGGCGATGTGGATCACGGGTGGCAGCCCCCGTTCGGGATGGTCAAGAGCGGCAAGAAGGCGCCACACGCGGTCCAGGGTCAGGTCGATGATCTTGGGGTGGAGGGACATCATCCGGTCGAGGATGACGTCGCTGGTGGCCGGGCTCACCCCTTCTTGTCCGCCTTGGATGCGGGCTTGGACCCGGCTTTCGCCGCGTCCGGTTCAAGGGTCTTTTCCGCCTCTGCGCTTTCCCCGACCGGCTCACCCTTGGCGGCGGCGATGGCGGCGGCCGGGTCGGGCGCGGGAAGATTGCCGCGCACCGCGGGCGGCTCGCCCAGCAGCATCCGCACGATGGTGATCAGTTCGTCGCGCATGTCGCCGCGTTTCGTCACCCGGTCCAGCATCCCGTGGTCGAGCAGGTATTCGGCGCGCTGGAACCCCTCGGGCAGCTTCTCGCGGATGGTCTGTTCGATGACCCGCGGCCCGGCGAAGCAGATGAGCGCGTTCGGCTCGGCGATATGCACGTCGCCCAGCATCGCGTAGGAGGCCGTCACGCCCCCCGTCGTGGGATGGGTCAGCACCACGATATAGGGCAGGCCGGCCTCTTTCAGCATCTGAACCGCCACGGTGCTGCGCGGCATCTGCATCAGGCTGAGGATGCCTTCCTGCATACGCGCGCCCCCGGCGGCCGAGAACAGGATCATTGGCCGGCCAAGTTTCACCGCGCGTTCGGCGGCAGCGATGATCGCGTTGCCAACATACATGCCCATCGACCCGCCCATGAAGCGGAAATCCTGCGCCACGGCAACGATCGGCGAGCCGCCCATCTCGCCCTCGGCGGCGAGCATGGCTTCGGCCTCGCCCGTGCTGCGCTGGGCGCTTTTCATCCGTTCGGGATAGCGCTTCTGATCGCGGAAATGCAGCGGGTCGGCCACCGGCTTCGGCACCTTGATCTCGGTGAAGATGCCGCCATCGAAAAGCGCGCCGAAGCGCGCACGCGGGGCCAGCGGCATGTGGTGGCCGCAGCTGGTACAGACGTTCAGGTTTTCGCTGAGTTCTCGGTGAAACAGCATCGTGCCGCATTCATCGCATTTCGACCACAGGTTCTCGGGCACCTCGCGGCGCGAGAAGAGCGAGTTGATCTTCGGGCGGACGTAGTTCGAAATCCAGTTCATGCGGCTTGCCCTGTCGATGCGGTGTCGCGCCCGAGATAATCCGGGGCGGGGGGAAATGCAATCTGGCTGTCCCGGCTCAACGGGTCAGGACGGCGCGCAATAGCCGCCACACGATGAAGAGCAGCACCGCGTCGACCGCGAGGCCGATGGGCAGCCCGCCCATGTCCGATACGTCATAGGGCGTGACATAGAGCGAAAGCCCGGTGATCGTTCCCCCGGTGGCGATTAAAAGCAGCGCGGCGACGTTGTTGACGAAATGCAGGCCGATCGCCGCGCCCAGGCTGCCGGTCCGTTCCGTCAGGTCGGCAGCGATCAGCGCGTAGGCCAGCGTGACCAGCAGGATGAGCCAGATGTTCGTGCCGGCGATCGGGTTCCAGTGCAGCGAAGTGAACAGCAATGCCGGCAGCCCCATCCAGACCCAGCGCGCTGCGAAGCGCACGGCGAGCTGCTGTTGCAGATATCCGCGGAAGATCAGTTCCTCGGCGGTGGTCTGGATCAGCACCAGCGGAAGCGCGAGTGGCAGAAACCGCAGCCATGTGTCGAGCGGCAGGTTGACGACCGGCGGCTCGATCAGCCAGCCAATGCCCAGCATTACCGCATAGACAGGCAACAGCACCGCAAGCGTCAGCGCGAAGCTGCGCACAGTCTCGTCCAGCGGGCCGAACAGCGTGCCGGGACCGCGGAAATGGCAGGCCGGCGCTGCGATCAGCGGGCCCAGCATCAGCCCGACGAAACTGATCAGCACGAACACTGTGGGCCAAGGCTCGGCCGGCTGACGCAGTTTCAGGATCCAGCCGAAATACTGGATGGGACCTACGATGGGGTAGAGCCCGACCAGCATGATGGCGAAGAACCCGGCATAGACGAAAGCGATCAGCAGCAGGCCCAAGGCCAGGCGCCAGAGCTCGGGGTACAGCCGTGCGGGGCCGATATAGGCCGCGAATTCGGGGGCGCGCATGTGGGCGGGTCCTGACT
>JBAVQZ010000585.1:0-5529 GCA_049694515.1 Paracoccaceae bacterium
TTTTCCAGCCCCTTTTCGAAAAATCCGTCCATCGTCAAATCCTTTCCCGGATCATCCGCGTGCCGCGCCGTCAATGGCGCCGCTTCCCTCGGACTGTCCGTCCGATCCGACGAGATGCCCACCGCCGGGCGGACGTCAAGGGAATGCGCGCAGGACGGTGCTTGGAAATGTCGGATAAGCATCCCATTCTCTTTCACAGGTCATAACGAAGGGGGATATCATGGGACTGGACCCAACACATGGCGGCGGTCGCGATCCGCGGCGCGGCATCCTGATTTCCGGGATCGTATTCATCGTTCTGGGGCTTCTTGCCCTCGCACTCCCCGTCATCGCGACGCTCGCGGTGGAGTTGCTGATCGCTTGGCTGCTGCTGTTCTGGGGCGCCGGGGGCGTGGCGATGGCATGGTCGATGCGCGATGCATCGGGCCGCGTTGCGATGACGGCCTTCTTCCTGATGATCCTGGCGCTGGGCCTGATCTTCCTGTTCGTGCCGCGTGTCGGCCTGAGCACGCTGACGCTGGTGCTGGCCGCGATCTTCCTGCTGGAAGGGGGTCTGACGATCGGTCTTGGCCTGCGTCTGCGGGAGGTGAGCGGGCGCTGGGCCTGGATCGTGGCCAGCGGCGTGGCGGCGCTGTTGCTCGGCGTGCTGATCCTGACGGGCTGGCCCGGCACCGCGGCCTGGGTGATCGGCCTTATCGTCGGCGTGAATTTCCTGACCACGGGCCTGTCGCTGGTAATGCTTTCGCTGGCGATGGGGCACGGCGGGGACTGACCGCCGTGGCCTCACCTATCCCTCGCTATGATCCTTCGGCGAGATCAACGTGTAGAACATCGGAACGACGAAAAGGGTGAACATCGTGCCGACCAGGATCCCTGTGAAGATCACGAGCCCCATGGAATAACGCGCCGCGGCCCCCGCGCCCACGGCGGTGATCAGCGGCACCACGCCGAGCGACATGGCAGCGGTCGTCATCAGGATCGGGCGCAGTCGCGTCTTGGCGGCCGCGGCAATCGCCTCGCGCCGTGACAGGCCGTGATCCTCGCGCTGCTGGTTGGCGAATTCCACCATGAGAATGCCGTGCTTGGTGATCAGGCCGATCAGCGTGATCAGGCCCACCTGGGTATAGATGTTAAGGGTTCCCAGACCCATGTTCAGCGGCACGATCGCCCCGAAAATCGACAGGGGAACGGCCATCAGGATGATCAGCGGGTCGCGGAAGCTTTCGAACTGGGCCGCAAGCACCAGATAAATCACAACGATCGCCAGAGCGAAGGCGACGACGATTGTGTTGCCCTGCTTCACCTCCAGACGCGATTGGCCGGAATAGTCGATGAAGAAGCCCTCGGGCATCACGTCCCTGGCGATCTGCACGATTTCTGACAGGCCGTCGCCGGTGGTCACGCCCGGTAGCGGCAGCGCCGAGATCGTGGACGAGTTGAGCTGATCGAACTGCTCGATCGCGACGGGCGAGACATCGGTCTTGATGTTTATCACGGCGGAAAGCGGCACCATCTCGCCGGTGGTGCTGCGGACAAAGAAATCACCCAGCCGTTCGGGGTTGTTCCGGTATTCCTGCGGCACCTGCATGATGATGTCGTAGCTGTTGGAGTCCCGGTCGAATTGTGCGACGGACCCGCCGCCGACAAGCAGGCTGAGCGTCGTGCCGATGTCGCTGACCGGCAAGTTCAGCGCGGCGGCGCGGTTCCGGTCGATCGTCACCACAACCTGCTCGGCGTCGTAGGAAAGCGAGTTCTGCACCACGATGAACCGGCCCGAAGCCTGCGCCTTCTTCTTGATCTCCTCTGTCACCTCGTAGACCTGCGAGGAGCTGCCGGTGGACTGGATCACAACGGAAATCGGCAGACCGCCACCCGCGCCCGGCAGCGACGGCGGCGCAAAGACGAACGCCTGAACCCCCGCAACCTTCGAAATGCGGCCCTGGATTTCCTGCTGCAGCTGCGCCTGCGAGCGGTCACGCTCCCCCCACGGCTTGAACGCCCAGAGCGCAATGCCCGAATTGGTCTGGCCACCGAATCCGACGATCGAGAAATTGGCCCGCAGTTCGGGGATGTCCTTTGTCAGCTCGCGCATCTGATCGACATAGGTCTTGGTATATTGCGAGGTGGCATAGGCGGGCGCGTTGACCATCGAGAACAGCGCGCCGGAATCCTCCTCCGGGGCCAGTTCGGTCTGCGTCTTGGTGAACATGAAGCCCGTCAGACCGACCAGGACGACGACGATTAGCAGCGTAACCGGCCGGTATTCCAGCGAGCTGGAGATCCGGCGGCCATACCAGTTCGCCAGACCGTCGAACGAGGAATCGACGATCCGCTGAAACCGGCTGCCGGCGTTGCGCGACAAAATCCGCGCCGACATCATCGGCGTGATCGTCAGCGCGACCAAGCCCGAGATGAAAACGGCCCCGGCCAGTGTCAGCGCGAATTCGCGGAACAGCGCGCCGGTCAGCCCGCCGGTGAAGGCCAGCGGCGTGAACACGGCCGCCAGCGTGATGGTCATCGCCACGACCGGCCCCGAGATTTCGCGCATCCCGGTCATGGCCGCCTCGCGCGGGGTCATGCCCTCTTCGACATGGCGGTGGATGTTCTCTACCACCACGATGGCGTCATCCACCACCAGGCCGATCGCCAGCACCATGGCCAATAGCGACAGCAGGTTGATGGAATATCCCATCAGGAACAGAAAGAAGCACACCCCGACCAGCGACAGCGGAATCGTCACGATCGGCATAAGGACCGAGCGGAACGAGCCCAGGAACAGCAGGATCACGACGACCACGATGCCCACCGCCTCGGCGATCGTCTTGAACACCTCGTCGATCGACGCGCTGATCGAGTCGGTGGCGTCGTACATCATGTCGATGGTCATGCCCTCGGGCAGCGAGTCCCGGATCGCCGGCAGCTCGTCGATCACGGCGGCGGCCATGTCCAGCGGGTTGGCCGCCGGTGACGGGAACACGCCGATGAAGACGCCCGGCTGCCCGTTGAAGGTGACGATGGTATCGTCGCTCTCGGCGGCAAGCTCGACATCCGCGACGTCGCGCAGGCGCACCACCTCGTCCCCCTTGGCGCTGATCGGAAGCGCCCCGAATGCCTCGGGCGTCTGGAGGGTCGAGTCGACGGTGATCGGATAGGCGACATAGGTGTTCTTGGTATTGCCCGGCGCCGCGAGGAAGTTGGAGGATCTGATCCCCGACAGCACCTCTGCCGCGGTCAGCCCGCGCGAGGCCAGCTTGACCGGGTCGATCCAGACCCGCATCGAGTAGTTCGATGCGCCGATGATCTGGATCTGCGCGACCCCCGGTATGGTGGACATCCGCGACCGGATCACCCGCTCGATATACTCGGTTATCTGTTCCGAGGTCATGTTCGGGTTCTGAAGGCTCAGATACATCGTGGCGAAGTTGCGCCCCGTGCCCTTGACGATCGTCGGGTCCTTGGCATCCGGCGGCAGCTGGCTGCGAACCTGCTGTACCTTGGACATCACCTCGGTCAGGGCCACGTCGGCATCCGAGCCCAGCTTCATCGTCACGGTGACGGTGCTGGACGAGGGCCGGCTGGACGAGCTGACATATTCGATGTTCTCGGTCGTCGAGACGGCCTTGGCGATCGGCGAGGTGACGAAACCCTGTATCAGATCCGCGCTGGCGCCGGGATAGACCGTGGTGACGGTGATCGCCGTCTCCTCGACTTCCGGGTACTGGCGGACCGGCAGGTTGTAGAGGCCCTGAAGCCCCAGCAGCAGGATCAGAAGCCCAAAAACCGTGGACAGGACCGGCCGGCGAATGAAAAGCGACGAGATATTCATTTGCGGGCTTCTGTCGCCGGCGCCGAAAGCGTGCCGTCGCCCGGGGTGACCGAATTGTCCACCGTTACCGTCGCGCCGTTGGACAGGCGGTTCTGCCCGGCGGTCACGACGATATCGCCGGGTTCGAGTCCCTTGACGATCTCGGCGATGTCGCCCGAGCGGCGCCCGACGGTGACGAAAACCTGCCGGGCCTCCTGCTTGCCGTCAGCGCCCTCGACGGGACGCACGGCGAAGACGTGGTCGCCGTAAAGGCTGGTCACGACGGCGGTCTGCGGCACGGCGATCACGCCATCCTCTTGCGGCAGCAGCACGTTGACGCGCACGAACTGTCCCGGCGTCAGCCGTTTCGCCACCGTCCCGGTCGGGTCGTTCACCTCGGCCCGGACAGAGGCCAGCCGCGTCTGCGGGTTCACCTTCGGGTCGATGCCCGTCACCGTGGCCCTGATGTCAAGACTGCCGTCCTCCGGCCCCAGGATCACGCGCTGGCCGATATTCAGCAGGTTAAATTTCTGTTCGGGCACCGTAAAATCGACAAGAAGCGTCGTCAGGTCCTGAAGCGTGGCGACATTGGTGCCCGGCGTGACGAACTGGCCCAGGTCCACATTCGGGATCCCGATCGTGCCGTCGAACGGGGCGCGAAGCCGTTTTTGCTCGACGACGGCCTCCAGCTTGGAGACCTGCGCCTTCGAGGCGGCCGCCGTCGCCTGCGCCGAGTCCAGGCTGACATTGGTCGCCACGCCGCGATTGGCCAGTTCCATCTGACGGTCCAGCGACTGCTGGTCCAGGTCCGCCTGCGCCCTGGCGGCTTCGAGGTCGGCCTGTTCCACCGCGTCGTCCAGCCGCAGCAGGACGTCGCCCTGCTTGACGGTCTGGTTCGCGGTGAAGCCGATCTCGTGGATGATGCCCGACGCTTCCACTGTCAGCTCGACGCCGCGCACCGACAATACGGTGCCGATCGCGTCGATCACCGGAGTCCAGGTCACCGCTTTCACCTCTTGGGTCGAGACGGTGACCGGCGGCGGCGTCCGGTTCGCGAAATACTGCTTGATGCCCTTGTCGCGCATGATGTTGAACCCGACAAGGCCGCCGCCGACCAGGGCAAGCAGGACAATGGCGGCGAAAAGGCGTTTATACATCGACTCACTATCCCTGTGCGGACGCGTTTTGCAGGGGGGTGCCTTGCCGGCCGCATCCAAAAAATCCGTTGCGCCTCTGATGTAATGCCCCGGCGGGGCTGTCAAGGCGGCGGAACTTGTCCGGGCGCCAGGATTGGCGTCGTCCTGTTGTTACGCCACGCCACGCCGGGGCAGACGCTGCGGACACTCCGGGCAGTCCGCGGTGCGGCGCCTATTGCTCCGCGCCCATGACGCTTTCGTACCCGGAAATGAGGTCGAGCAGTTCCGAGGTGATCACGTCCTGCCGTTTCAGCCGATGCGTCACATGCAGATCCTCGATCTTGTCGGCGATGCTGCGGTCGGCGGCCTGCATTGCGGCCAGGCGTTCGGCATGTTCGGCCGTGCGGGACTGAATTACGGCGGAAAAGACCCGCGCGAAAAGAAGCTGTCGGATCAGCTTGCGAAACATCGCCTCGGGGGGGCCTGCGGCCACGGGCAGGCGGCGCGAAGGCCAGCGCCGTCCGCGCAGCGTGGCCAGCCAGTCGGGATCGAGCGGCAAAAGGTCGGTGCGCTGCGGCGTTGCACGGC
>JBAVQZ010000586.1:0-5714 GCA_049694515.1 Paracoccaceae bacterium
GGTTTCGGCGGCGAAGGCGCGGGCCGGGTCGGGTGAGCGGTTCCAGACCATCACCTCGTGGCCCGCCTCCACCAGGTTGCGCGCCATATGCGCCCCCATCCGGCCAAGACCGGCAAATCCGACACGCATCACGCCACCTTGTCTTGCCCGATGCCCGAAATCGCCTGAACCAGGTTGTCCTCGTTCACTTCGTCCGAGGTGAACTGGCGCATGACACGGCCGCTATACATCGCGATGACCCGGTCCGAGACATGCAGAACCTCGGGCATTTCCGAGGAAATCACGATTACCGCGTAGCCTGATTTCGCCAACTCGCGGATCAGGTTGTGGATCTCGGACTTGGAGCCGACGTCGATGCCGCGCGTCGGTTCGTCAACGATCAGCACGCGGGGTTTCATCGCCAGCCATTTGCCGATCACGATCTTCTGCTGGTTGCCGCCCGACAGGTTGCCGACCGTCTGTCGCCAGCTGGGCGACTTGATGTCCAGCCGGTCGCGATACATGTCGTAGATCGCAATTTCGGCCCCGTCCGAGACGAACGGCCCGGCGGTCAGGTCGCCCACCTGCGGAAGCGTCATGTTGTCCCGGCAGTTCATGCCAAGCACCAGCCCCTGCTCCTTGCGGCTTTCGGGAACCAGCGAGATGCCGTTGGCGATTGCCTCGACAGGGGAATTGATCTGCAGCTCGTTGCCGTCCAGCAGGATCCGGCCCGCCGTGGGGCGGCGCAGGCCAAACAGGGTTTCGGCGATTTCGGTCCGGCCGGCGCCGACAAGGCCGTAGAAACCCACCACTTCGCCCGAATGGACCTTGAAGCTGACATCCTGGAACAGCTTGCCGCAGGACAGCCCCTCGACCTCCAGCGCGACATCGCCCAGCTCGGCGTGCGAGACATTGCGCGAATAATCCAGGCTGCGCCCGATCATCAGCTGCGTGACCTCGTCCTCGTCGGTCTCGGCGGTCACCAGCGTGCCCCGGTACGACCCGTCGCGCAGCACGCTGATCCGGTCGGAGATCTTGAAGATCTCCTCCATCCGGTGGGAGATATAGACGATCCCCTTTCCCTGCGCCTTGAGGTCGTTGATGATTTCGAAAAGCACCACCTTCTCGGCATCGGTGAGCGAGGCGGTGGGCTCGTCGAAGATCACTGCCTTGGCATCGACAGTCAGGGCGCGGGCGATCTCGACCATCTGCTGCTTGGCGATGGACAGGCTGCCCACCCGCGTCTCGGGGCCGAAATCGCAGTTCAGCCGCTCCAGGATTGCGCCCGCATCGGCATACAGCTTCTTCCAGTCCACCCGGCCGAAGCTTTTCGTCGGCAGTTCGCCCAGATAGATGTTCTCGGCCGCGGTCATCTCCTCGGCCAGCGAAAGCTCCTGGTGGATCAGCACCACGCCCTTGGACTTCGCGTCCAGCGGCGAGCGCATCTCCACCTCCTGTTCCTCGATGAAGATGCGGCCCTCGTTGGGCTGGTGCATCCCGGCAAGCACCTTCATCAGGGTGGATTTGCCCGCACCGTTCTCGCCCATCAGCGCGTGAACTTCGCCCGGCAGCACTTCGAAGCTGACCCCGTCCAGCGCACGCACGCCGGGAAAGGTCTTGACGATGCCTTCCAGCCGCAGGGCCGGTGTGTTGTCGCTCTGTCCGTTCATGTCCGGATCTCCTCCTTGCCCTTGCGGTTCAGCTGCTTGTCGAGGAACAGCACGGCGATCAGGATCGAGCCCAGGATGACCAGAACGTAAAAGGCCGGAACCTGCATCAGGTTCATCCCGTTGCGCAGGATCCCGATCGCCAGCACGCCGCCGAAAGTGCCGATGATGTTGCCCGCGCCGCCGGTCAGCTTGGTGCCGCCCAGAACAACCGCGGTGATCGTCCACAACTCATACTCGCGGCCCAGGTTGGGCGTGGAGGCGCCCATCTGTGTGGACAGGGCGACGCCGGCCAGCGCCGCGAAGAAGCCCACTATGATGAAATTGACCAGCATGTGCGGCCCGACGCGAATGCCCGCGTTGACCGCCGCCTCACGGTTGCCGCCCACCGCATATGTGTTGCGCCCGTGCACGGTGCGCGACAGCAGCAGATGCGTCAGCAGCGCGCAGACAAGGAACAGCACCGCCAGTGTCGGCAGCGGCCCGATCGCGCTGGAGCCGAAATCGGAATAGGCGAAATTCATCGCGAAAAAGGACTGCTCCTTGGTGTAGAGAAACACCAGCCCCCGGATGCCCAGCATGGCGCCCAGCGTCACGATGAAGGCGTCAACGCCGGTCTTCCACACGATCAACCCGTTGATTGCCCCCAGGATCGCGCCGCACAGAAGGGCCGCCGTGACCGCGGGCAGAATCGCCCAGCCGCCCCAGCCCGCGAATATCTCCCATCCCTGTATGTCGATCGCCAGGCTGGCGGCCAGCGCCAGCGTCGCACCGACCGACAGGTCGATATTGCCGTTGATCATCACCAGCGTCATGCCAAGCGCGATCAGGCCGATCGTCGAGGTCTGGACCAGGATGTTCTTGAAGTTTTGCGTATCGAAGAAATACTGGTTGGACAGGCTGAAGAAGATGAAGATCAGCACCACGAACCCCCAGATCGGGTTGCGAAGCAGCCATTGCACGTATCTGTTGGATTTCATTTTCCCCTCCCTCAGGCGATCGGCGACATCAGCCGGCCGCGCTTGGCCGCGATGTCCAGCCAGACGGCCAGAATGATGACGATCCAGGTGACGATCCACTGCACGTAATAGGCAAAGCCCAGCAGCAGCAGCCCGTTCTGGATGAAGCCCAGGATCAGCACGCCGATCACGGTCTTGAGCACGTTGCCCGACCCGCCCAGAAGCGAGGTGCCACCCAGGATGACCCCCGCCAGGACCAGAAGTTCATAGCCCTGCCCCACGTTGTTCTGCGAGCCCATCACCCGGCTTCCCAGGATCAGAGCCGCGCATCCGGTGGTGAAGGCCGACAGAAGATAGGTCGAAAAGACGATGCGGCTGCGCCGGATGCCCGAGAACACCGCCGCCGTCGGGTTGCCCCCGACCGCATAGACGCGCCGGCCGAAGGGCGTATAGGTCATCAGCACGTAGAAGATCGCCGCGAGCCCCAGAAACATCACGATCGGCGTGGCGACACCAAGGATGTATCCGCGCCCGAAGATCGCGAACCAGGTGCTTTCCTGATCGACGATGTCCACGTTCTGCCCGCCGGTGTAGATCAGCGTGAGGCCCTGGATGGCCGAGAGCATCCCCAGCGTGACGATCAGCGAGTTCAGCCTCAGGATGCCCACCAGGAACCCGTTGATCGACCCGATGCAGAGCGTCGCGAGAAGCATCACCAGAATCGCGCCGCCCGGTCCGATCTTGTCGTGCAGATCCACCACCAGGACGGTTGAACAGGACAGCATGGAGCCGACCGACAGGTCCAGATTGCCGCCGATCACCACGATCGTGACGCCAATCGCCATGACGCCGATGATCGACGAACTGCGGATCACCGTCATCAGGTTGTCAGGCGACAGGAACTTGTCGGAAAACAATCCGAAGACCACGAGGAACACGGCAAAGGCGATCAGGATGCCCTGCCGCGCGAGGATGCCGCCGATGTTGATTTTCTGCATTCCCTCGCCGGAACGCGTTGCCGTTGCCATTCCCAGGCCCTCCCTTGACTTTCTTCGCGGGCCGCCCCCTCCCGGACGGGACCGCAGGTCATCCTCGTTGCGTCAGACCAGCGTCATACCGCCGTCGATCATGACGATCTGGCCGGTCATGTAGTCGCTCTCGGGCGCGGCCAGGAACGTGGTCGTGCCGGTGATGTCGGACGGGCGCGCAACGCGCCCGCGCAGGATCTCGGCAGAGAAATCCGCCATTGCCTGTCCGGGCTTGTCGGATACGCCAAGCTCCATCAGATCCTTGTCCAGGTTGTCCCACATCTCGGTATGCACCACGCCGGGGCCGAACCCCGTTACAGTAATATCATGTTTTGCCAGATCGCGCGCGGCGGATTGGGTCAGCGAAACGACCGCCCATTTCGACGCGCAATAGGGCGCGACGTTGTCGAAGCCCTGGCGGCTGGCGATCGAGGCGGTGTTGATGATCTTGCCGCCGCCCCCTTGGGCGATCATCTGCTTCGCGGCTTCCTGGATGCCGATCAGCACGCCCATGCCGTTCACGCCCATCACGAAATTCCAGTTGTCCTCGGTCACGTCGAGGAAATTCATCGGCTTGTTGACGCCGGCATTGTTGAACTTGACGTCCAGCCTGCCGAAGCGGTCCACGACCGCGGCGATCATCGCCCTGACCTGGTCGCGCTTCGTCACATCGACCTGCGCCGACATGACTCCGCCGCCGCCGGCTTTGGCGCGCGCCTCGTTGGCGGCGGCGACCTCGGCCACCTTGTCGCCGTTGAGGTCCGCGAAGCAGACATCGGCGCCCTCGTCCAGAAGCGCCTCGCCGATGGCGCGGCCAATTCCCTGCGCCGCGCCGGTCACAAGGCATACCCGTCCAGAGACCCGTCCCATCGGTCGCCCCTTTCGTCACATAAAGCGGAAAAATAAAACCGCGCAGGCCCGAAGGCCCGCGCGGCCCGGGAGAATGCCTCAGAACACCGGCTTGGTGAACTGATCCATGTTGTCCTGGGTGATCTTCGGCGTGTCGAAGTAGTTGAGGAACGGCACGTCCTTTCCGTCGACCACGTCGATCGCCGTCTTGAGCGCGTTCTTCGCGTCATCGACCGGCGACTGGTAGATCGAGCCCCAGTATTCGCCGCGCGCCATCGCCTCGTAGCCGACGGCGAAGTTGGTGGCGCCGACGAAGATGATGCCGTCGCGGCCGGCGGCCTTGGCGGCGTTCAGCGCGCCAACGCCCATGTTGTCGTCGCCGGCATAGACGCCGTCGATCTTGTCATATTTGACAAGGAAAGCCTCCATCACGCGCTGCGACTTCTCGCGGTTCCAGTCGCCGGGCTGGGTCTCCAGAAGTTTGACGTTCGGGCAGACCTCGGGCAGGTGATCCTCGAAGCCCTTGGCGCGCTCGATCGCGGTGGTGTAGCCGGGCTGGCCCGAGATCTGGACGATCTGCGCCGTGTCCGCGATGCCCATGTCCTTGAACTTGTCGCACATGATCTCGGCGGCGCGCGACCCCTGGGTGATGTTGTCGGGGCCCGAGAACGAACTGATGAAGGGGAAGCCTTCCTCGGCGATGTTGGAATTTGTGATGACCACCGGGATACCGGCGTCATGCGCCTTCTTCACCGCCGGAACGACAGCCTTGCCATTGGTCGGCCAGATGATGATCGCATCGACGTTCTGCTGGATAAGGTCCTGGATCTGGGCGATCTGGCGCGCCACGTCGCCACCGGCGTCCAGAACGACGGCGTTCACGTCGGGATTGGCGTCGGCGGCCTCGATGAACGCCTTTTCATAGGTCGTCTGATAGCTGTCGACGCCCACGTTGTTCTGGGTGATGCCGACCGTGATCTCGGCGACGGCGGCGCCGGCGAAGGCCATGCTGGCCATGGCGGTCGTCGCAAGAAGCCGGGTTGCGTTGAGTTTCGTCATGTTTTCCTCCCACAAGATGAAATCGTTTGCTCGCCGTTCGGGCCCGCCTCCTCAGGCCGGGAATGCTGATTCCCGCACGGCTTTCAGGCAGGAACATCCTGACCGAGTTGCGGGAACAAGCCTCAGCAATAAAGTTCATTATGGATATTATTTTATCCATAATGGACATATTA
>JBAVQZ010000587.1:0-2404 GCA_049694515.1 Paracoccaceae bacterium
GAGGCCGAGGAACAGTCGGTCGAGGAGGCCTCGAAACTTTCCTCGCGCCTGATCTACGAGGTGATCCGCCGCGAAGGCGAGGAAGAGCTTTCGCGCCCGCTGATGTCGCTTCTCTGGTCAGGCGTGGCCGCCGGGCTTCTGATCAGCACCTCGGTGCTGGGAGAAGCGATCCTGCGGGGTTACCTGCCCGATACCGGCTGGCGCTTCCTGATCGAGAATTTCGGCTATTCCCTGGGATTCCTCCTGGTGATCGTCGGCCGGATGCAGCTGTTCACCGAAAACACCATCACGACGGTCCTGCCGCTGGTCGCGCGACCGACCTGGGCCAATTTCTGGTGCGTGGCGCGGCTATGGATGGTGGTGCTGGGAGCCAATGTCGTCGGCGCCTTTGCGGCGGCGGGTTTCATCGTTTTCAGCGGGGCGTTCGACGGGCCGGTGGGGGCCGCGATCATGGACCTGTCCCGGCACGCAACCGGCTTCGGCGTGGTCGAGGGCTTCATGAAGGCGGTTCCGGCCGGGGTCATCGTCGCCGCGATCGTCTGGATGCTTCCCAGCGCCGAGAACAACGAGTTCGCGATCATCGTCGTCTTCACCTGGCTGATCGCGGCGGGAGATTTCGCGCACGTCGTGGCGGGATCGGTGGAAATGGGGATCATGCTGATGACCGGCGGCCTGTCCGAGCTTCACGGCCTGCTTCGGTTTTTCCTTCCGGTTCTTGCCGGCAACATCGTCGGCGGCACGATCGTCTTCACGCTTATGGCCTGGGGGCAGGTGAAGGAAGAGGTCGAAGAATGAGCGCGCCCGGCTATCCCTCGGCCCGCCGATCGCGCGCATCCGTCCGGCGCAGCAACGCGCCGATGCGCGGGCTCGTGCCGGTGTCCGGGCGCGACCGGGTTTGCAGCACGGGGCGGTGTTCCGACACGCTGGCGCGCCCCTCGCGGAACAGGATGTAAAGGCCGCTGGCGATGATGATGCCGGCGCCGATGACGGTCGGCAGATCCGGCGTTTCGTCGAAGATCAGATAGCCGTAGAACGTGGCCCACAGGATTTGGGAGTAATGCATCGGAGCGACGACGACCGCCTCGCCCGTCCGGTAGGCCGCGATCATGCACAGCGTGGCCACGATTGCGAATCCTGCGATCATGGCCTGCCCGCCCAGATCCGGCAACGGCATCGGGTGATAGACGAAAGGCAGCGCCGCACCCATCACCAGGAAATTTGCCACCATCGGATAGAGCAGCAGCACGATGCTGCGCTCTTCCTGTCCGATCTTTCGCACCACGATCGACCCGAACGCTCCGCCGAAAGCCGCCGTCAGCGCCGCCAGGTGGCCCAGCCCGATCTGCGTCTGCCCCGGCCGCAGCACCACGATCACGCCGATCAGTCCAGCGATCACCGCCATCCAGCGGCGCAGCCGCACGGTTTCGCCCAGCATCGGGATCGACAGGATCGTTATCAGCAGCGGCGTGGCGAACAGGATCGCGTAGGTCTGCGCCAGCGGCAGAACCGAAAAGGCGTAAAAGGCCGAAAAACCGGTGATCACCACGGCAACTGCGCGCAAACCCGTCCAGACCGGGTGGCGCGGCCGCAGGCTGCCGCCCGAGGCATCGCGGATCATCAGCAGCGTGGTCAGCGGAAACCCCAGCAGAACGCTGAAGAATACGATCTGGATCGGCGAATAGGTGGCGCCGAGCGTCTTGACCACGACGTCATGCGTGGCGAAGACCCCGAAGCCCGCCAGTGCCAGAAGCGCGCCTTTTCCGTTGGAACCAAGCATGTCGGGCCGACTCTTCGTGCTACCGCAAACATGACCGAGGCTAGGGCCATTGACAGTTGAACCCAAGGCCCGCGGACGAAAAATCCGGGGCGCAGGCGGCGCCCCGGTCTCGCAGGTCGTGAATTGGCCGAATTACAGGCTGGCGTCCAGCGCCGCGAGCACCGCATCGCCCATTTGCGTGGTGCTGGCAGGGGTCGCGCCGCCGCTCTGCATCAGGTCGGCGGTCCGCACGCCGTCGGCCAGCACCTTCTCGACCGCCTGCTCCAGTCGGCCGGCCTCGGCGCCCTGGTCGAAGGAATACCGCAGCGCCATCGCAAAGCTCAGTATGCAGGCGCAGGGGTTGGCCTTGCCCTGCCCCGCGATGTCGGGGGCGGAGCCGTGTACCGGCTCGTAAAGCGCCTTGGGCCGTCCGTTCGCCATCGGCGCACCCAGGCTTGCCGAGGGCAGCATCCCCAAAGAGCCGGTCAGCATCGCCGCCGCATCAGACAGCAGGTCGCCGAACAGGTTGTCAGTCACGATCACGTCGAACTGCTTGGGCGCGCGGACAAGCTGCATCGCGCCGGCATCGGCATACATGTGGCTAAGCTCGACGTCCGGGTACTCGTTGTCATGCACCCATTGCACCTC
>JBAVQZ010000588.1:0-3675 GCA_049694515.1 Paracoccaceae bacterium
GGCCCGAGCCCCGCACCATCACGCCCGAGAAACCCCATTCCTGGATGTCCTCCTCGGTCACCACGCCGATGTCGCAGTTGCGCTGCTTGAAGATGCGGTTCTCGGTCAGCAGCCCGTCGATGTCGTCAAGCACCGCCGGGAACGCGTCGGCCCATTCGTCGATGTCGTCGATCAGCTTCGGCGGCAGGTCCTGATGCACGCCGCCGGGCCGGAAATAGGCCGAATGGAGTCGCGCGCCGCAGGCCCGCTCGTAGAAGATCATGAGCTTTTCGCGCTCTTCGAAGCCCCAGAGCGGCGGCGTCAACGCGCCGACATCCATCGCCTGCGTGGTGACGTTGAGCAGGTGATTCAACACCCGCCCGATCTCGGAGTAGAGCACGCGGATCAGGCTCGCGCGGCGCGGCACCTCGGTGCCGGTCAGCTTCTCGATCGCCAGGCACCAGGCATGTTCCTGGTTCATCGGCGCGACGTAGTCCAGACGATCCAGATAGGGCAGGTTCTGAAGGTAGGTCCGGCTTTCCATCAGCTTCTCGGTGCCGCGATGCAGCAGGCCGATATGCGGGTCCACGCGGTCCACGATTTCGCCGTCAAGCTCTAGCACAAGTCGCAAAACGCCATGTGCCGCAGGATGTTGCGGGCCGAAATTGATGTTGAAATTTCGGATCTTCTGTTCGCCGGTCTGGGCGTCGTTGAATGCGCCGTCCATCATCTCATTTCCCCACCCGTTCCGCAGCGCGCGCAGCGCCGAAGGCGCGCACGGGCGTCTGCCCTGCGCGTTCCGCCATGTCGTTCCCCGATGCTCCGCGGCGGGCCTTACCGCCGAATGGCACCGCCGGGTCGCACAAGAGGCCATGCCTCCGCATATCCGCAGACATGCCGACGATCCTTTTTAGGCGCCCCTCCGATCCCGGAAAATAGGCGTGATTCATGTCAGCATTAAGGCATTCGACACCGGCCACGCCCGTGCCCGCCGTCCCGGTCGCCCGCGCAGCGGGACCCTGATCCGCCATGCACATCAACAGCCTACCCCTTCGCCTCTTCGCTTTTCTCGTCGCCAGGGAGGATGTAATCCGCACCCTCCCAAGGACTCATGAAGTCGAACTGGCGGTATTCCTGCACCAAGCTTACTGGCTCATAGACCACGCGCTTGAGCGTCTCGTCATAACGCACCTCGGTATAGCCGGTGGTCGGGAAGTCCTTGCGCATCGGATGGCCGCGGAACCCGTAATCCGTCAGGATTCGGCGAAGGTCCGGGTGGCCCGAGAACAGGACGCCGAACATGTCGAACACCTCGCGTTCGAACCAGTTGGCCGAGGGGTGCACCGAGATGATCGAGGGCATCATGTCCTCTTCGCGCACCGCGCATTTCAGACGAATGCGTTGGTTCCGGTACATCGACAGGAAGTGATAGACCACGTCGAAGCGCGCCTCGCGCTCGGGATGATCGACCGCCGTGATGTCCACCAGCGTCGAGAACATGCATGTGGAATCTGTCTTAAGGAATTCCACCAGCCCCACCAGCATCGACGGCGCGACCTCCACCGTCAGCTCGCCCAGCGCCAGGTGATATGTCAGCACGCAATCCGGGCGGTTCTGCGCGATATGCGCGCCAAGCTCGTTCAGGGACTCGTCGCTCATGCGCTTACCTCACAATCGTGCCGGTGCGGCGGATCTTGCGTTGCAACTGAAGGATGCCATAGACCAGCGCCTCGGCCGTCGGCGGGCAGCCCGGCACGTAGATGTCCACCGGAATAACCCGGTCGCAGCCGCGCACCACGCTGTAGCTGTAGTGGTAGTAGCCCCCGCCATTGGCACACGACCCCATCGAGACCACGTAGCGCGGCTCGGGCATCTGGTCATAGACCTTGCGCAGCGCCGGCGCCATCTTGTTGGTCAGCGTGCCGGCCACGATCATCAGGTCCGACTGGCGCGGACTGGCCCGCGGCGCGGTTCCGTAGCGCTCCAGGTCGTAGCGCGGCATCGAGGAATGCATCATCTCCACCGCGCAGCAGGCCAGCCCGAATGTCATCCAGTGCAGGCTGCCGGTGCGCGCCCAGTTGATGATGTCCTCGGTCGAGGTCAGCAGGAAGCCCTTGTCCTGCAACTCCTTGTTCAGGGCCTGCGTGGTGTGCTCGGGATCGGCCCCGGCTGTGTTCGCGGCGGTGCTCACTCCCATTCCAGGGCTCCTTTCTTCCACTCATAGGCAAAGCCGATGGTCAGCACGGCCAGGAAGATCATCATCGACCAGAACCCAACGTCGCTCATATCCCCGAAAGCGACGGACCAGGGAAACAGGAAGGCGATCTCCAGATCGAAGATTATGAACAGGATCGACACCAGATAGAACCGCACGTCGAATTTCATCCGGGCGTCGTCGAAGGCGTTGAAACCGCATTCATAGGCCGAGACCTTCTCGGGATCGGGATGCCGCACGGCCAACACGACGGCCGCCAGAATCAGCACGATCCCCAGGGCGACGGCGATGCCGAGGAAAATCACGATCGGCAGATATTCACTGAGCAGTTCTTCCACAGGGCGCAACTCCTTGTTCACGCAGGGCCCGGCGCGGTCCTGTTTGCCGCTTCGGTTTACTCCCGGCTTCGGGCGGGGTCAACCAAACGGAACAGCACCGGGACGCCATATTTTTCACCATATTGGACACGACCCGGCAACGGCACTGGCGCCGCTGGTCGCAAAAACCGCATGGCACGCACCCCGAAGGCCGACCCTAGTCCGGCGCCGACCAGCGCGGCTTTCGTTTGGCAAAGAAGGCGGAGATTCCCTCCTCTGCCTCTTCACTGTTCCAGCGCGCCGTCAATTGCCCGATGGTAGTGTCGATCACCGCCTCGTCAATCACCGGGCCGAGGCCGCGAAGCTGCGCCTTGGCCGCGGCGACCGCCCCCGGCGCGCAGGACAGATAGGGCGCGACCTCGGCCTCCACGGCGGCGTCAAGCGCGTCCCCCGGCACGGACTTCGCCAGAAGGCCCAGCGTCACCGCCTCGTCAGCGCCGAAAATGCGGGCCGACATATAGACGCGCCGCGCCAACGCCTCGCCCATCCTCGCGGCGACATAGGGGCCGATCGTGGCGGGGATCAGGCCAAGCCGCGTCTCGGTCAGGCCGAACCTGGCGTCCTCGACTCCCACCGCCACATCGCAGACCGACATCATTCCGATTCCGCCACCGAATGCCTGCCCCTGCACCCGGCCGATCAGCGGCTTGGGCAGGGTATTGAGCGCAAAGAGCATCCCCGCCAGCGTCCGCGCGGCCCTTGCCCGAACTTCAAGCCCGGCTTCCATCTGCTCACGCATCCAGGCCAGATCGCCGCCGGCGCAGAAGCTGCGCCCCGCCCCGGTCAGCACCACGACGCGCACGCCCGGATCCTCGCCCAGCGTCCGCGCCGCATCGGTCAGCGCCAGCATCAGCTCCTTGGACAGCGCATTGTGCTTGTCGGGCCGGTTCAGTGTCAGCGTCGCCACGCCGCGCGCATCGGTTTCGACCTTCAGAGTCTCGCTCATCATTCCTCCTGCCGCATCCTGTGCGCCATCTCTACCGCCTCCGCGATCACGTCCATGTCGAGCCCGGTCTCACAGCCCAGGGCCGCCAGCCGCGCCGCGACGGCCTCGGTCGCCACGTTGCCGGTCGCGCCTTTCGCATAGGGGCAGCCGCCCAGGCC
>JBAVQZ010000589.1:0-1723 GCA_049694515.1 Paracoccaceae bacterium
GCTGGTGGCCGGTGCGCTTGTGGGCCTGCCCATCGGTGTGGCACTCCTCGCGTGGCTGCCGGTGACGCTGTTCCGTTGGGCGGTGTCGCTGGTCGCGCTTGGGCTGCTTGCGCTGCTCATTTCGGGCTGGCGCTATCGCGGCCGGATTCGACGGGGGCTGACGCTGGGCACCGGCGCGCTGGGCGGATTCCTCGGCGGATCGACCGGACTTTCCGGGCCGCCTGCGATTCTGCTCTACATGGCCAGCCCGCTGCCCGCCGCCGCGATCCGGGCCAATCTTCTGCTCTATCTTGCCGGGGTGGACGTGCTGCTGATCGCCACCTTCGCGGCCACCGGCCGCCTCGCGCCCGAGGCGCTGGTTCTGGCGTTGCTGGCCATCCCGGCCTATCTTGTGGCCAACATTGCCGGTGCCGCGATCTTCCGTCCCGGAAACGAGACGGTCTATCGCGGGGTCGCCTATGCGATCATAGCCGCCTCGGCGATCACCGGCCTGCCGATCTGGAGGTGACCGAGCCATGCGACTGAACGAAATGACATTCACCGACGCCCGCCCCATCGACGGCTATGGGCCCGGTTTCTTCCGCGTCGGCGGCGTCGCGCATGAGGGCGCGGTGCTGGTGTCGGATGCGGGCGTCGCCGCCTGGGGCGGGCTTGAGGATGACGCGCCCCTTCTGGCGCTGACGGACAGCATCGACGTGCTGTTCATCGGCACCGGCCCCGAGATCGCGCATATTCCGCCAGCGCTGCGCAGCCGACTCGAAGAAGCGGGTTTGGGCGTGGAGACGATGGCCAGCCCCGCCGCCGCGCGCACCTACAACGTGCTTCTTTCCGAAGGCCGGCGTATCGCCGCCGCGCTGCTGCCCGTCTGAGGGGGGGCGGTGCGGCGCAAGATGTCAGCCGGGCATTCCGGCTTTGCGCGACGGGCGCTTTCGGCTATGCGGGGCGCATGGATCTGACGGTCAGCAATCTTGCCTGCGCCCGCGGCGGCGTGCCGGTGCTGGAGGGGGTGAGTTTCTCGCTTCCGGCCGGCCATGCGCTGTTGCTGCGCGGGCCGAACGGCAGCGGCAAGACGACGCTTCTTCGCACGCTGGCCGGGTTGCAGCCGCCGCTGGCGGGCGTGATTTCGCTGTCGCCGGAGCAGATGGCCTATGCCGCCCATTCGGACGGGTTGAAGGCGACGTTGACGGTGCGCGAGAACCTGACCTTCTGGGCGCGGGTGTTCGGCGCGCGCGACATCGGCGCCGCGCTGGATGAGTTCAACCTCAACGCGCTGGAAACGCGCCAGGCGCATAACCTGAGCGCGGGGCAGAAGCGGCGGCTGGGGCTGGCCCGGCTGCTGGTCACGGGGCGGCCGGTCTGGGTGCTGGACGAGCCGACGGTCTCGCTCGACGTGGCGTCGGTGGAGCTGTTCGGAAACGCGGTGCGCCGGCACCTGGCGGGCGGCGGCAGCGCCCTGATCGCCACGCATATCGACCTGGGGATCGCGGCGGACATACTGGATGTCACGCAGTTCCGCGCCGTGCCGCGGGATCTGGACGATTTCGACGAGGCCTTCGCGTGATCGCGCTTTTCACCCGCGATCTGGCGCTTGCGGTGCGCGCCGGCGGCGGCTTCGGCCTGGGGCTGGCGTTCTTTCTGATCGTCACCGTGCTGGTGCCGTTCGGCGTCGGGCCGGAAAGCGGCATCCTGTCGGTGATCGCGCCGGGCATCCTTTGGGTGGGGG
>JBAVQZ010000590.1:0-1681 GCA_049694515.1 Paracoccaceae bacterium
CCCGACTGGTCGATGAGGGCGGCGGCGAGGGTGAGGTCTATCGCGCGAAATGCGAGATGCCCGAACGGGGGTGTTTCTACCCGCCGACTCTGATAACGGGCCTCGCCCCCGCCGCGCGGCTGATGCAGGAGGAAATCTTCGGTCCGGTCCTTGTCTCCACGACCTTCCGTACCCCGGCCGAGGCGGTGGAGCTTGCCAACAACACCCGCTACGGCCTGGCCGCCAGCGTCTGGACCGAGAACGTCAACCTCGCGCTCGACATCGCCCCGAAACTGGTGGCCGGCGTTGTCTGGGTGAACGCGACCAACCTTCTCGACGCCGCGGCCGGGTTCGGCGGGATGCGCGAAAGCGGGTTCGGCCGCGAAGGCGGGTGGGAAGGCATCCACGCCTATCTGAGACCCGCGAATGATGGCAAGGCGCTGAGCCCCATCGCGCCGGCGCGCAAGCCGGAAGAGCCCGAGGTCGCCGACCCGCTGGATCGCACCGCGAAACTCTATGTCGGGGGCAAGCAGGCGCGGCCTGATGGCGGTTATTCGAGGCCAGTCTTCAGCCCGCGCGGGCGGCTTCTGGGCCATATGGGGCTGGGTAACCGCAAGGACATCCGCAACGCGGTGGAAGCGGCCCATGCCGCAAGCGGCTGGGGCCGAAAAACGGGACATGCCCGCGCGCAGATCCTGTATTACATCGCCGAGAACCTCTCGGCCCGGCGCGACGAATTCGCCGACCGCCTGCGCGAATTGACCGGCCAGCAGGGCAGGACGGCGAAAGCCGAGGTGGACACCGCCATCGCGCGCCTCTTCACCTATGCGGCCTGGGCCGACAAGTATGACGGCGCTGCGCATTCCGTGCCGATCCGCGGCGTGGCGCTTGCGATGAACGAGCCTGTCGGCGTGATCGGGGCGCTTTGCCCCGACGATGTGCCGCTGCTGGGTCTCGTGTCGGTGATGGCGCCCGTCATCGCCATGGGAAATACCGGTATCCTCGTCCCGTCCGAGCCCTACCCGCTGGCGGCGACGGATTTCTATCAGGTGCTTGAAACCTCGGACCTTCCCGCCGGTGTCGTGAACATCGTGACCGGCGCGCATGCCGATCTTGCCCCCACGCTGGCCGGTCACCTGGACGTGGACGCCGTCTGGTCCTTCTCGTCGACCGATCTTTCCGGAGTTGTCGAGGCCGCCTCGGCCGGGAACCTGAAGCGAAGCTGGGTCAACAATGCCCGCAGCCGCGACTGGACCGGCGCGGAGGGGGAGGGGCGCGCCTTCCTGCGCGCGGCCACCGAGGTGAAGAACATATGGGTTCCCTACGGCGAATAGCGCCGCCGCGCCCATCTGTCACGCGCGGCTTTCCCGGATTTACATATGCGCGCGTGCTCTCTAGCATTTCCATCAGGTTATTGTGCAGGTTGAACCGGCCATGGGCACCCCGCAGGACACAGACGGCTCGGTGATCGCCGTTCGGGGCGCGGTGGTGGATATCGGCTTTGCCGATGGCGACCTTCCCCCGATAAACGACGCGGTGATGATCGAGCATGGCGACGGCCCCGGACTTCTTGTCGAGGTGCAGGCCCATATCGACGAGACCAGCGTGCGCGCCATCGCCATGCAGGCCACCGCCGGTCTGAAGCGCGGCAGCCCGGCGCGCCGCACCGGTGCAGCGATCACCATGCCGGTCGGCGACGCCG
>JBAVQZ010000591.1:0-9753 GCA_049694515.1 Paracoccaceae bacterium
GTCTTCGACGGGCTCGGCGCGGTGAAGGCGATCGAGGGCTTCTTCATCGACAAGCTCGGGCTAAGCCCGTGGACGATCCTGATCCTGATGCAGCTGAGCTACCTGGTCATGGGCACATTCCTCGACGACACCGCGATGCTGGTGATCGTCGCGCCGCTCTACGTGCCGCTCGTCGCCACGCTCGACCTCGGTATCCCGCGCGAGTACGTGCTCATCTGGTACGGCGTCCTCTACACCATCACCTGCCAGATCGCCTACATGACGCCGCCCTTCGGCTACAACCTGTTCCTGATGCGCGCCATGGCGCCGCCGGAAATCACGATGGGCGACATCTATCGTTCGATCTTTCCGTTCGTCGGCGTCATGCTGGTGGGCCTGGCGATCGTGATCGCCTTCCCCGAGATCGCGCTGTGGCTGCCGCATTACGTCTATGGAAGATGAGATGACGACGAGCACCCGCTTCCGGCCCCCGGGCCGGAGGCCAAGAAGAAAAGCCGGGACCACCCGGATCTTCACATCAACAAGGAGTGGAAAAATGACTTCCAGACGCGATTTCATAAAGAATGCCGGGCTTGCCGGTGCCGGAGCGGGGGCCGCGGCCCTTGCCACGCCCGCGCTTGCCCAGAACACGATCCGCTGGCGCATGCAGACCTATGCCGGCGCCGCCCTGGCCGAGCATGTGGTCAAACCCGCGATCGACAAGTTCAACGCGATCGCCGGCGACGAGATGCAGATCGAGCTGTACTTCGCCGACCAGCTGGTGCCGACGGGCGAATTGTTCCGCGCGATGCAGCGAGGAACGATCGACGCGGTGCAGTCCGACGACGACTCGATGGCCTCGCCGACCGACGTGCGGGTGTTCGGCGGGTATTTCCCCTTCGGCACGCGCTATTCTCTGGATGTGCCGGTGCTGTTCAACCAGTACGGCCTGAAAGAGATCTGGGAAGAGCAATATGCCGAGGTCGGCGTCAAGCATATCTCGGCCGGCTCGTGGGACCCGTGCCATTTCAACACGAAAGAGCCGATCAACAGCCTGGAGGATCTCAAGGGCAAGCGGGTGTTCACCTTCCCGACCGCCGGGCGGTTCCTGACCCAGTTCGGCGTCGTTCCCGTCACCCTGCCCTGGGAGGATGTCGAGGTTGCCGTGCAGACTGGCGAGCTTGACGGCATCGCCTGGTCGGGCATCACCGAGGACTACACGGTTGGCTGGGCCGACGTGACCCAGTATTTCCTCACCAACAACATCTCGGGCGCGTGGATCGGCCATTTCTTCGCGAACATGGACCGCTGGAACGAGCTTCCGGACCGCATGAAGACACTGATGTCGGTCTGCATGGAGCAGTCGCACTATTACCGCCAGTGGTGGTATTGGGGCGGCGAGGCCGCGCTGCGCGTCAACGGTGACAAGATGAAGCTGACCACCATTCCCGACGCGGAATGGGCGACGGTCGAGAACGCCGCCAAGGACTTCTGGGACGAGTTGACCGAAGGCTCGCCGGTGCGCGAGAAGGTCGTGCAGATCATCAAGGACTACAACGAGGTGATGCGCAAGGCGGGACCGCCCTACCGCTACGGCTGAGGTCCCGACCCCGGACGGCGCCGGGCCAGCCCCGGCGCCGCAGACGATCCGAAGGCGCCCCCGACCCGAGCGGGGGCGCCGCCACGAAAGAAGATGAAAAGAGCGAGGCCCAGCCATGCCGGGAAACCTGACATTCGATGCGTTGAAAGCGGCCGCGGAAAGCGGCGCGATTGATACCGTTCTGGCCTGCGGCGTGGACATGCAGGGCCGCCTGATGGGCAAGCGGTTTCACGTGCGGCACTTCCTCGACAGCGCCTACGAGGAAACGCATTGCTGCAACTACCTGCTGGCCACCGACATGGAGATGTACACGGTCCCCGGCTATGCGGCGACCAGCTGGCAGGCGGGCTATGGCGACTATGTCCTGAAACCCGACCTGGACACGCTGCGCCTGACGCCCTGGCTGGAGGGCACCGCGATGGTCATGTGCGACCTGCTGGACCATCACACCCACGAGGATGTGCCCCATTCGCCCCGCGCGATGCTCAAGGCGCAAGTGGCGCGGGCCGCTGAAATGGGTTTCACGCCGATGATGGCGACCGAACTGGAATTCTTCATGTTCCGGAAATCGTTCGAGGAGTTGCACGCCGGCGGCTATCACGAACTTGACCCCATCAGCCCCTATAACGAGGACTACCACATCTTCCAGACCACCAAGGAAGAAGAGGTGATGCGCGCCATCCGCAACGGCCTGTTCGGCGCGGGCATCCCGGTAGAGAACACCAAGGGCGAGGCCGAGGCCGGCCAGGAAGAGCTGAACATCCGCTATGCGGGCGCGCTTGAGACGGCGGATCATCACTCGATCGCCAAGAACGCGGTGAAAGAGATCGCTTGGGCAAAGGGCCGCGCCGTCACCTTCATGTCGAAATACCACCATGACCGGGTGGGCAGTTCCAGCCACATTCACCAGTCGCTTCTGACCACGGATGGCAAGCCCGCATTCCACGACCCGGACGACGAACACACGATGTCGGCCACCATGAAATCCTATGTCGCGGGGCTGCTGAAATACGCCCCCGACCTGACCTATTTCCTGGCGCCCTATGTCAATTCCTACAAACGGTTTCAGTCGGGCACATTCGCGCCGACCAAGGTGGTCTGGTCGCTGGACAACCGCACGGCGGGCTACCGTCTTTGCGGTGAGGGCACCAAGGGCGTGCGGATCGAGTGCCGGGTGCCCGGCTCGGACGTGAACCCTTATCTGGCGATGGCCGGCCAGCTCGCGGCGGGTCTCGCCGGAATCGAGGAAGGGTTGGAACTGGAGCCGCCGGTGGCCGGCGACGCCTACAAGGGGCGGCGCAGTCGGGACATTCCGAACACGCTTCTGGGCGCCGCGCGCTCGCTCAAGAACTCCGCGATGTTGCGCGGCGCTCTGGGCGATGCCGTGGTGGAGCATTATCACCGCGCCGCGATGTGGGAACTGGAAGAGCAGAACCGCGTCGTGACCGATTGGGAAATCCGGCGCGGTTTCGAACGCGCCTGACGAAAAGGACGATCTGACATGACCAGAATGCTGCAATGCATCTCGCCCATCGACGGGTCGGTCTATGCCGAACGCCCGGCGCTGAGCCCGGACGCGGCCCGCAATGCCACCGAACGCGCCCGCGCCGCACAGGCCGATTGGGCCGCACGCCCGCTGGCAGACCGCATCGCGCTGGTGCGCGCGGGCGTCGCCCGGCTGGGCGAGACGCAGGACGAGATGGTGCAGGGGCTGGCCCGGATGATGGGCCGCCCCGTTAAATTTGGCGGCGAGTTCGGCGGCACCGACGAACGCGCCAGCCACATGGCCGACATCGCCGAGGACGCGCTGAAACCCATCGAGGTGGAGGACAGCGACAGTTTCCACCGCTACATCGCGCGCGAGCCGCATGGCGTCGTGCTGGTGATCGCGCCGTGGAACTACCCTTACATGACCGCGATCAACACGGTCGCCCCGGCGCTGATCGCGGGCAACACGGTGATGCTGAAGCATGCCACGCAGACCCTGCTGGTCGGCGAGCACATGGCCCGCGCCTTCCACGAGGCCGGCGTGCCCGAGGACGTGTTCATGAACGTCTTTCTCGACCATGACACGACCTCGACGCTGATTTCGGAAAAGCGGTTCGGCTTCGTCAACTTCACAGGCTCGGTCGGCGGCGGGCGCGCGATGGAACGGGCTGCGGCAGGCACTTTCACCAGCCTCGGGCTGGAACTTGGCGGCAAGGATCCCGGATACGTGATGGAGGACGCCGATCTGGACGCCGCCGCCGACACGCTGATCGACGCGGCCATGTTCAACTCGGGCCAATGCTGCTGCGGGATCGAGCGGATCTATGTGCAGGAAAGCCTGTACGACGCCTTCGTTGAAAAGGCGGTGAAGATCGTTTCGGGTTACAAGCTGGGCAACCCGCTTGACCCGGAAACGACGATCGGCCCGATGGCCAACCGCCGCTTCGCCGACGAGGTGCGCGCCCAGACCGCAGAGGCCATCGAAGCGGGCGCGACGCCCCTGATCGACCCCGCGCTGTTCCCCGAGGATGATGGCGGCACCTTCCTGATGCCGCAGATCCTGACGAACGTGACCCACGACATGCGGGTGATGCGCGATGAAAGCTTCGGCCCCGTGGTCGGCATCATGAAGGTCGCCGACGACGAAGAGGCCATCGCGCTGATGAACGACAGCGAGTTCGGCCTGACCTGCGCGCTCTGGACCGGCGACATCGGCCGGGCCGAGCGGATCGGCCGCAGGATCGAAACCGGCACGGTCTTCATGAACCGGGCCGATTACCTTGACCCGGGTCTGTGCTGGACCGGCTGCAAGAACACCGGGCGCGGCGGCGCGCTGTCGGTGCTCGCCTATGGCAATCTGACGCGCCCCAAATCCTATCACCTGAAAAAGAGGACGAAATGACCCTGACCGGCAACTGGTCCTACCCGACCAATATCAAATTCGGCGCTGGCCGCATCAAGGAACTGGCCGAGGCTTGCGCGGCGACTGGCATGAAACGCCCGCTCCTGGTCACGGACCGGGGGCTGGCGAACCTGCCGATCACGCAGGCCGCCTTGGACCTTCTGGAAGGCGCCGGTCTGGGCCGCGCGATGTTCAGCGAGGTGGACCCGAACCCGAACGAGATGAACCTTGAAGCCGGTGTCGCGGCCTTCCGCAAGGGCGGGCATGACGGGGTGATCGCCTTCGGAGGCGGCTCGGGGCTGGACCTGGGCAAGGTGGTGGCCTTCATGGCCGGGCAAACCCGGCCGGTCTGGGATTTCGAGGATATCGGCGACTGGTGGACCCGTGCCGACGCAGACGCCATCGCGCCGATCATCGCGGTGCCGACGACCGCCGGAACCGGCTCCGAGGTGGGGCGCGCGGGCGTCATCACCAATTCGCAGACCCATGTGAAAAAGATCATCTTCCACCCCAAGATCCTGCCCGAGATCGTGATCTGCGACCCCGAGCTGACCGTCGGAATGCCCGGGCCGATCACTGCCGGCACCGGCATGGATGCCTTCGCGCATTGCCTGGAGGCTTATTGCTCGCCGCATTACCATCCGATGAGCCAGGGCATCGCGATCGAGGGGCTGCGCCTGGCGCACACCTACCTGCCGCGCGCCTTCGCCGATGGCAGCGACCTCGAGGCCCGCGCCCACATGATGAGCGCGGCGGCGATGGGTGCGGTCGCGTTCCAGAAGGGCCTGGGGGCGATTCACGCGCTCAGCCACCCGGTCGGCGCGGTCTACAACACCCATCACGGCACCACCAACGCCGTGGTGATGCCCGAAGTGCTGAAATTCAACCGCCCCGAGATCGAGGAGAAGATCGCGATGGCCGCGGATTACCTGGGGATCAGCGGCGGTTTCGACGGGTTCTTCGACGCGGTGATGAATCTTCGCGCCAGCCTCGGTATTCCCGGCTGTCTGCGCGATCTGGGCGTGGCCGAGGACCGGCTGGACGAGTTGACGGCGATGGCGCTTGAGGATCCTAGCACCGGCGGCAACCCGGTGAAGATGACCGAGGCGAATACCCGCGCGCTCTTCCAGGCCTGCCTTTGACGCGCCGCGCGCGGCCGGGGTTCACTCGGCCGGCGCGCCCGGCCCCTCCGCCTCGTCCAGTTCGCGGACCAGCGCGGCCTCTTCTTCGGCCTTTGGCGTCGAGAGCCGCGCGAGGATCAGATAGGCCACCGGCGTGAGATAGAGCGTGGACAGCGTCGCAAGGCCCAGCCCGCCGACGATGATCCATCCCAGCGCGTCGCGCGCCTCGGCACCGGCACCGAAGGACAGGATCAGCGGCACCCCGCCCAGAACCGTCGATGTCATGGTCATCATCACCGGCCGCAGCCGGATCGTCGAGGCCGCGAAGATCGCGTCACGCACGGTCTCCCCCCGGTCGCGCAACTGATTGGCGAACTCGACGATCAGGATGCCGTTCTTGGCCATGATCCCGATCAGAAGGACCAGCCCGATCTGGCTGTAGACGTTCAGGCTGCCCCCGGTGAGCAGCAGGGCGAAGACCGCGCAGGCCAGCCCCAGTGGCACGGTCGCCATCACGATGACCGCCGAAACGAAACTTTCGAACTGGGCCGACAAGACCAGGAACACCACCAGGATCGCGAAGCCGAAGGTCAGCATCAGCCCCGAGGATGTCTCGTTCAGGGTCGCCGCCTCGGCCAAGGGCACGATGCGGTTGTCTTCGGGCAGCAGCTCGGCAGCAATGTCCTGCACCCGTGCATAGGCATCGCCGAGCGCCAGCCCGGGGGTCAGGCCGGCGGAGATTTCGACCGCGCGCATCTGCGTCTCGCGGCCCAGCTCGGGCGCGACGGCGCGCTCCTGCAGGTGCACGAATGTCGAGATCGGCACCATCTGGCCATCGCCCGCCTTGACGAAGATCCGTTCCAGGTCACCGGGATCGTTCACCGGGTCGGCGGTCGAGACCATCTTGATGTCGAAACTGTCGTCGTTGACAAAGACGGTACCGATGGTGCGCCCGTCCAGCACCGCCTGAAGCGCCTCGCCCAGCCCGTCGATATTGATGCCGAGGTCCGAAGCGCGTGCCCTGTCCACCTCGACAAAGAGCTGCGGCTGCGTGGTTTCATAGCCCAGGCTGACGCGCCCGAAGGCGGGGTCTTCCTCCATCCGGGCGACCAACGCCTGCGCTGATTTCGCCAGCGTGGCATAGTTGTTACCGGTGATCGCGAAGGTCAGCCCGCGACCCGCGCCGCGAATGCCCAGTGAATTGGGCTGGATCGCGAAGGCCCGCACGCCGATCACCTTTTGCAGCATCCCGTTGATCTGGCCGACGATCTCCTGCTGGCTGCGGCTGCGGTCCTGCCATTGCGCCAGCGTCATCACCATGAAGCCGCGATTGTCGGCGCCGGTCCCCGAGATGGAAAAGACGTTGGTGATCTCACCCGACTCGCGCAGCGGCTCGATCAGGTCTTCCAACTCGCGCATCTTGGCGGTGGTGTAATCCAGTGACACGCCCTGCGGCGTCCGCACGCTGAGAAGCGCGATCGAACGGTCCTCGGGCGGGGTCAGTTCCTGCCGGATGGAACCGGCCATCATCGCCGCCGTGCCGGCGAAGATCACCGCGGCGGCCACCACCAGCATCGGCACGGCCAGCGCGGCCCGCAACGTCACCGCGTAAAGCCGCGACAGCCGATTGCCGAGCCAGATCATCGGCCCGCGTGCGTCGGCGTTCACGTCAGCGCGGCGCAACAGGCGGCTGGCCAGAACCGGACAGAGCGTGAGCGCCACGATCGAGGACAGCAGCACCGACATCGCCAGCGTGAAGCCGAACTCGCGGAACAGCCCGCCGGTCTGCCCCGGCAGGAAGGACAGCGGGATGAACACCGCGGCCAGCGTCGCGGTCGTGGTGACGACGGCGAAGAACACCTGCTGGGTGCCCAGCACCGCGGCGGCGCGGGCGCCCATCCCCTCGGCCCGGCGGCGCACGATGTTTTCCAGCACCACGATGGCGTCGTCCACCACCATGCCGGTGGCCAGCACCAGCGCCAGCAGCGTCAGTATGTTGACTGAGAAGCCGACCATGTAGATCGCCGCGATCGTGCCGATCAGCGCTACCGGCAACGTCACCGCCGGGATCAGTGTCGCGCGCAGGTCGCGCAGGAAGACGAAGATGATCCCGACCACGATCAGCACGGCCAGCGCCAGCGTCTTGAGCACCTCGGTGATCGCGCCGTTGATGAACACCGCGTCGTCGCTGGTCACGAAGATGCTGACATCGGACGGCAGCGCGGCCTGCAACTCGTCCACCACCTTTCGGACGGCGGCGGAGATGTCCAGCGTGTTGCTCTGCGCCTGCCGGATGATACCCAGGCCCAGACCCGTCCGGCCATTGGCGCGCAGCACGCTTTCGCCCGGCGCGGGTCCCAGCGTGACGGTGGCGACGTCGCCCAGCATGACATTGTCGCGGATCTGCAGGCCTTCGAATTCCGCCGCGGTGGAGACCGTCGCCGTGGTCCGCACGACGATGCTTTGCCGGCTGCTGCTCAGTGCGCCGGCCGGCGCGTCGTAGGAGACGTTTCGCAGCGTCTCGCGGATATCGGCCAGCGTCAGACCCCGGCTGGCCAGTTGCATCTGATCGACATCGACGCGGAACACCGCGTCCCGGTCGCCATAAACCTGAAGGTCGGCCACGCCGGGAACCGAGATCAGCCGGTCCTCAACCTGGTCCCGGACCAGCCGCGTCAGCGCCTGCGCGCTGCGCAACGACGAGGTGACGGCGATCCGCATTACCGCGTCGGCATTGGCGTCGGCCTTGACGATGCGCGGCTCTTCGACATCGTCGGGCAGCGAATTGCGGATCCGCGCGATCGCGTCGCGGGTGTCGGTCGCGGCGATGTCCAGGTCGGCCTTGTCGTCGAACTCGATGGTCACGCGGCTGCGCCCGAAGCGCGAGCTGGACGAGATCGCCTTGACGCCCGCCACCCGGCCCGCCGCGCCTTCGACCAGCGCAGTGACCTCGCGGTCGATGGTTTCGGGCGCGGCGCCGGGGAAATTCGTGGTAACGGTGACAACGGGCCGGTCCACGTCGGGCAACTCGCGGATCTCGGCGCCGAAGAGTCCGGCGAGGCCCGCGATCACGATCAGCGCGTTCAGCACGAAGGCAAGGATCGGGCGCCGCACGAACAGCGCGGTGCCCGAGTCACCGGCGGCCCGCAATTTCGGACCCGAGGGCCGCTCGCCGATCACCCCTTCGTCGCCCGGAATGCGGCCGGGGTCAGTTCCAGCCCCGCCTCGTCGGAGGCGGGCCTGATCTCCACCTCGGCCCCCGGCCGCAGGTTCTGGACCCCTTCCGTGACGACAAGGTCGCCCGGCGCAAGCTCCCCCTCGACCAGCACGGCGTCGCTGTTGCGCTTGAGGATGCGGACGGGCTGCTGCATCGCCTTGCCGTCCCGGACGAGCCAGACGAAAGAACCGTCGCTGCCCCACTGGATCGCCAGCGGATCGACCGACGGGAAACTCTCCCCCCTGAATGAGACGGAAATGCGAAACGCCATGCCGGCACGCAGCCTGTCGTTCACGTTGTCCAGCGACGCCTGCACCAGAAGGGTTCGGCTGTCGGGATCGACCCGGTTATCGATCGCGCTTATCCGGCCTTCCATCTCTGTCTGTGGTTGCGCCAGAGGCGATGCCTTAAGGCTGTCCCCCTTGGCGATCTGGCCAACGAAGCGTTCCGGCACCCGGAATTCGACCACGATGCGCGAACGGTCATCAATCCGCGCCAGCGCGGTCGAAGCGGTGACCTGGTCGCCCGGCTCGGCGTTCAGGATGCCGACCCAGCCCGAAATCGGCGCCACGATCCGGCGCTTGGCCAGATCGAGCTCGGCCTGGCGCAGGGCCAGTTCCGCGGTGCGCAGGTCAAGCTCGGCATTCTTGATCTGGATGTCGGTGACGGCACCCGATCTCTCCAGAGCCTTTACCCGCGCGCTGGTCGCCGCGGCATCGTCGCGCACGAGCCGCGCACGATCCAGCGCAATCTTCTCGGCCTCGTTCTTGAGCGCCGCGATCGTGGCGCCTTCCTCGATATAGCTGCCCGATTGCACATCGACCGCGCTCAGAACCCCCGAGACCTCGGGCACCAGAGTGACCGAGCGCCAGGCGCGGCCATCGCCGATCGCGGTGACCTGGTCGTTCAACGGCTGCTGTCGTGCTGCCACGGCGATCACCGCGAC
>JBAVQZ010000592.1:0-10310 GCA_049694515.1 Paracoccaceae bacterium
GCCGATGTGCTGGCGCTGGACGCGCCGGTGTCGGGCGGCGTCGGCGGCGCCGAGGGCGGCACGCTGACCTTCATGGTCGGCGGCTCGGAAGAGGCCTTCGCCATCGCCAAACCGCTTTTCGACATCATGGGAAAGAAGGCGGTGCATTGCGGCCCCTCGGGCAACGGGCAGGCCGCGAAGATCTGCAACAACATGATCCTGGGCGCGACGATGATCGTTACCTGCGAGGCCTTCGCGCTGGCCGACAAGCTGGGCCTCGACCGGCAGGCGATGTTCGACGTGGTGTCCACCTCCAGCGGACAAAGCTGGTCGATGAACACCTATTGCCCCGCCCCCGGCATAGGGCCGAAAAGCCCCGCCGACAACGATTACAAACCGGGCTTCGCCGCCGAGCTGATGCTCAAGGATCTGCGCCTGAGCCAGCAGGCCGCCGACGCCGCCGACGCCGACACGCCGCTGGGCCGGCACGCCGCCGATCTCTACGCCAGCTTCGTCGAGGCCGAGGACGGCAAGGGCAAGGATTTCTCGGCGATGCTGCCGCGGTTTGAAAAACGGCACCGCGGTTAGGGACTTACAGGCGCCGCCGCGATTGATTCATATCATGGCGGCGCCGCCGGATCGGTGTCACACTGCTTCGCGAAGCGTTCGACAGGTCGAACGCGCAAAACGCGGAGAAGGCAAATGTTCAAGAAGAATGTCGGAAACATCGACCGTATCATCCGGGCTGTGATCGGCGTCGCCTTGGTGGTGGGGTTCTTCATGAATCCCGGCGGAAGCTACAGCTGGCTCTATATCGTGGTAGCGGTCATCGCTTTGGGAACGGCGGCGATGTCGTCCTGCCCGCTCTACTCGATCCTGGGGCTCAATACCTGCCAGCGCAAGGTCTGAGCAGGTCGGCAATTCACCGCGCATGAACCCGGGTGCCCGTGGACAACGGCGCCCGTGACAGGCAATCCTTTTTCACCCTTAAGGAGAGTTCAATGCGCGCCCTGACAATTCCTCTTGCCGTATTCGCGCTGGGTCTGGGCTCGGCGTCGGTGATGGCCGACAGTTTCCGCAGCTGCCCGCCGGGCCTGGCCAAGAAATCGCCCGCCTGCGTGCCGCCCGGACAGGCGAAGAAATGGCGCGGGCATCGCGAGGACGGCGGTGACGACCACCGTTACGGTCGCGATTCATATCGTGACGATGACCACCGCTGGGACCCGCAGCACGGGTATTACCGGCGGGGCGAGCGCGTTGACGATCACTATGTGTTCATCAATGATCCGTGGCGCTACGGGCTGGACCGCCACTACCGCTATTACCGCCGAGACGGCTATATCCTGCGTGTGGATCCCGACACGCAGAAGGTGCTGGACCTGATCGGCGCCGTCAGCGCGTTCCTGGACTGAGCGCGGGGGCCGAAGCCCCTACTCCGCCGCGACCTTGCGCGAGGACAGCATCTGCTTGAGGTAGCGGCCGGTGTGGCTGCGGTCCTCTTCCGCCACTTCCTCGGGTGTGCCGGTCGCGACGATCTCGCCGCCGCCATCGCCGCCCTCGGGGCCGATGTCGATCAGGTGGTCGGCGGTCTTGATCACATCGAGGTTGTGCTCGATCACTACCACGCTGTTGCCCTGCTCGACCAACTCGTGCAACACCTCCAGCAGCTTTTTGACATCCTCGAAATGCAGCCCCGTGGTGGGCTCGTCCAGGATATAGAGCG
The DNA here is from genome assembly GCA_049694515.1 of Paracoccaceae bacterium. Taxonomy (GTDB): domain Bacteria; phylum Pseudomonadota; class Alphaproteobacteria; order Rhodobacterales; family Rhodobacteraceae; genus JADQCB01. Next base: position 1,703 of record JBAVQZ010000592.1, read on the forward strand.
TGCGCCCGGTCGCCCGCTTCGACAGCTCCTTGCTGAGCTTGACGCGTTGCGCCTCGCCCCCCGAAAGGGTCGTCGCCTGCTGCCCGACCTTGATATAGCCGAGGCCCACGCGCATCAGCGCATCCATCTTTTCGCGAATGCTGGGCACTGCCTTGAAGAACTCCTGCGCCTCCTCGACGTTCATATCAAGAACGTCGGCTATGCTCTTGCCCTTGAACCTTACTTCCAGCGTCTCGCGGTTATAGCGCGCGCCCTTGCAGGTCTCGCAGGTGACATAGACGTCCGGCAGGAAGTTCATCTCGATCTTGAGAACGCCGTCCCCCTGGCACGCCTCGCAACGCCCGCCCTTGACGTTGAAGCTGAACCGACCGGGCTTGTAACCCCGCGCCTTCGCCTCGGGCAGGCCCGCGAACCACTCGCGGATCGGGGTGAAGGCCCCGGTGTACGTGGCCGGGTTCGAACGCGGCGTGCGCCCGATGGGGCGCTGGTCGATGTCGATCACCTTGTCCAGATGCTCCAGCCCCTTGATCGTCTCGCAGGGCGCAGGCGTCTGGCGCGCGCCGTTCAGCCGCATCGAGGCGGTCTTGAACAACGTCTCGATGGTCAGGGTGGATTTGCCCCCGCCTGACACGCCGGTAACGCAGAGGAACTTGCCCAGCGGAAAATCGACCGTCACTTCGCGCAGATTGTTCCCGGTTGCCTTGACCACGGTCAGTTTCTTGCCGCTGCCCTTGCGCCGCCTGCCCGGCACCGCGATCTCGCGCGTGCCGCTCAGATACTGCCCGGTGATCGAGGCGGGATCGGCCGCCACCTCGTCCGGCGTGCCATGCGCCACGACCTGCCCGCCATGCACCCCTGCACCGGGGCCGATGTCGAAAACGTAATCGGCCGCGCGGATCGCCTCTTCGTCATGCTCGACGACGATCACGGTGTTGCCCTGGTCGCGCAGGTTCTTGAGCGTCTGCAACAGCCTCCCGTTGTCGCGCTGGTGCAGCCCGATGGAGGGCTCGTCCAGAACGTACAGCACGCCCGTCAGCCCGCTGCCGATCTGGCTGGCCAGCCGGATGCGCTGACTCTCGCCACCCGACAATGTTCCGGCGTTGCGCGACAGGGTCAGGTATTCCAGCCCGACATTGTTCAGGAATCCAAGGCGTTCGCGGATTTCCTTCAGAATGGCTTTGGCGATCTCGTTCTTCTGCCTGGTCAGATGCTCGGGCACGGTGCGGCACCAGTCATAGGCCTCGCGTATCGACATCTCGACCACTTGGCCGATATGCAGCCCGCCGATCTTCACGGCCAGCGCCTCTTCGCGCAGGCGGTAGCCACCGCAGCTGCCGCAGGGACGGTTGTTCTGATACCGCTCGAACTCCTCGCGCACCCAGGCCGAGTCGGTCTCGCGGTAGCGGCGTTCCATGTTTGGGATCACGCCCTCGAAAGGCCGGGTCACCTGATAGACGCGCCCGCCCTCGTCATAGCGGAAGGGTATCTCATCGTCGCCCGAGCCATAGAGGAACACCTGCTGCACATGCGCCGGAAGATCCTTCCAGGGCGTATTCCTGTCGAAGTCATAGTGCCGGGCGATGGCTTCGATCGTCTGGCGGAAATAGGGCGATTTGCCCTTGCGCCAGGGCGCTATGGCCCCGTCATAGACCGTCAGCGCCGCATCGGGCACGATCAGCCGCTCGTCGAAGAACAGCTCCACCCCCAGCCCGCCGCAATCGGGGCAGGCGCCGAAGGGCGCGTTGAAGGAAAACAGCCGCGGCTCGATCTCGGGGATGGTGAAGCCCGAGACGGGACAGGCGAAATTCTCGGAGAACGTGATGCGCTCCGGCTCGCCCTCCCCCTCGCGCGGGGCGGTTTCCAGCACGGCGATGCCGTTGGCCAGGTCCAGCGCGGTGCGGAAAGAGTCGGCAAGCCGCGTCTCCAGCCCCTCGCGGACCACGATCCGGTCAACCACCACGTCGATGTCGTGACGGAACTTCTTGTCCAAAGTCGGCGGCTCGTCCAGCTCGTGGAACGCGCCGTCCACCTTGACGCGCTGAAAACCCTGCTTGCGCAGCTCGACGAATTCCTTGCGGTACTCCCCTTTCCGGTCGCGCACGATGGGCGCCAGCAGATAGCCGCGCGTCCCCTCGTCCAGCGTCATGACGCGATCGACCATGTCCTGCACCTGCTGCGCCTCGATGGGCAGGCCGGTGGCGGGCGAATAGGGGGTGCCCGCGCGCGCGAACAATAGCCGCAGATAGTCGTAGATCTCGGTGACGGTCCCGACAGTGGATCTGGGGTTCTTCGAGGTTGTCTTCTGCTCGATCGAGATCGCCGGCGACAGCCCCGTGATATGGTCCACGTCGGGCTTTTCCATCATGTCGAGAAATTGCCGCGCATAGGCCGACAGCGACTCGACATAGCGGCGCTGCCCCTCGGCATAGATCGTGTCGAAGGCGAGCGATGATTTCCCCGACCCCGACAGCCCGGTGATCACCACCAGTTCGTCGCGCGGAATGTCCACGTCGATATTCTTGAGGTTGTGCTCGCGCGCGCCGCGCACCTCGATCTTTTTCAGCTCGGCCATCAAAGCCCCCGTCCACGTTGGTTAAGAAATAGGCGAGCGGAGCCGAGTCTCCAACCGAAAACTGGGAACATGTCGGGAACATTTGTGCTGCATTGCGGAATTCCTTGAACGCCCCCTTTCACATTCACGACAACAGGCGCAGGATTAGGCGAGGAAAACAAAGGCAACAGTTAACATTCCTATTTCTGCATATATATTGTCAGGCAGCGCCGCAGCGCGGCATCACTCACAGAACAGGCAAGGAAACGCCGATGCTTACACTCCACAGACAGTCCCGGGCCAAACCCGGCGCGATGGCGCTGAACGAGGCCATCGAAAAAGTCGCGCGGGGAGAGCTGACCCTGATCGACGTGCGCGACATGGGCGAGATGCAAAGAAGTGGCCGCGCCGAGGGCGCGATCCACATTCCGCTGGCGGTCTTCCGCATGAAGGTGGACCCGGCCAGCGCCGAATTTCACCCCGACCTGGCGCTCGACCGGCCGGTGGCGCTTTACTGCGCCTCGGGCGCGCGGTCGCAGATGGCCGCCGAACTGATGCTGCACATGGGGTTCACCGAGGTCTATAACCTGGGCGGGCTGTCGCAATGGCAGCAGGCGGGCGGGCCGGTCACACGCCCCTGACCCGTTGGCCCGAAGGCGCGCCTCCGGCGCAAGCCATGAGGGCACTGCGTGCCGTTCCGCCTCTGGCGGGGATATTTCGGCGGAAAAGAAACCCGCGACGAGACGCGTGGCCCCTGCCCTGTCAGATGTGGATCACGCGACCGTAGGCGTCCAACACGGATTCGTGCATCATTTCGCTCAGCGTGGGATGCGGGAAGACCGATTCCATAAGCTCCGCCTCGGTGGTTTCAAGCGTCCGGCCGACCACGTAGCCCTGGATCAGTTCCGTCACCTCGGCCCCGATCATGTGGGCGCCCAGAAGCTCGCCGGTCTTTTCGTCGAAGACCGTCTTGATCATGCCCTCGGGCTCACCCAGCGCGATGGCCTTGCCGTTGCCGATGAACGGGAAACGCCCGACCTTGATCTTGTGGCCCTTCTCCTTCGCCTGGGCCTCGGTCAGGCCGACGCTGGCGACCTGCGGCTGGCAATAGGTGCAGCCGGCGATTGAGTCGGGCTTGACCGGGTGCGGATGCCCGCCGGCGATCATCTCGGCCACCATCACGCCCTCATGGCTGGCCTTGTGCGCCAGCCAGGGCGCGCCGGCGATGTCGCCGATGGCATAAAGCCCCTCGACCCCGGTGCGGCAGAATTCATCGGTGACGACATGGGTGCGGTCGACCTTGGCGCCCAGCTCCTCAAGGCCCAGCCCCTCGGTGTTGCCGACGATGCCCACGGCCGAGATCACGGTGTCGAACTCGTGCTTTTCCGTCTTTCCGCCGCTCTCGATATGGGCGGTGACCTTGCCCTTGCCGCGGTCGAGTTGCTTGACCGCGGCCTTTTCCATGATCTTCATGCCCTGCTTGGTGAATGCCTTTTTCGCGAAGGCGCTGATCTCGGCATCCTCGACGGGCAGGATGCGGTCCATCACCTCGACCACCGTCGTTTCGGCGCCAAGCGTGTTGTAGAAGCTGGCGAACTCGATCCCGATCGCGCCCGAGCCGATCACCAGCAGCTTTTTCGGCATGCGCTTGGGCATCAGCGCGTGCTTGTAGGTCCAGACCAGATCGCCGTCGGCCTCAAGCCCGGGCAGCTCGCGGGCGCGCGCGCCCGTGGCCAGCACGATGTTCTTCGCGGTAAGATCCTCGGTGCCCTTGTCGGTCTTGACGCTCACCTTGCCCTTGGCGGGAAGCGTGGCCTCGCCCATGAAGACCGTCACCTTGTTCTTCTTCATCAGGTGGCCGACGCCGCCGCTGAGTTGCTTGGCCACGGCGCGCGAGCGCGCCACCACGGCATCCAGATCGTAGTCCACGCCATCGGCCTTCAGCCCGAACTCCTTGGCGCGGTGCATCAGGTGGAACACTTCGGAGCTGCGCAGCATCGCCTTTGTGGGGATGCAGCCCCAGTTGAGGCAGATGCCCCCCATGTGCTCGCGCTCCACAATGGCCACGTTCAGGCCGAGCTGCGCGCCGCGTATCGCGGCGACGTAGCCCCCCGGACCCGCGCCGATAACGATCATGTCAAAGCTCTTGGCAGCCATCCGCTCCCCCTCGGTAAGAATTTAGTTTGACACTAAACTATCCGCGCGGCGGCAGCAACGCGTGTCACGCCTGCCGGCACGATGCATGCTGTCGATGGGTGTCAGGCCCGCAATTCCTCGAGCATCCTGCCATAGCCGCCCTGCTCGACGAAGGCGCGCTCATCGGCGCTGCCGCCGCGCGACAGGGCGGCGTTGCGGAACGGGAAGCGGCCGAATTCGCGGATCACCTCGCGGTGGACCTTGGCGTGCAGCAGGTTGTCGGCGCCGGTCCGGGGCATCCGTGTCAGCATCAGCCGCACGCAGCGATCCTGGTCGGTCAGGCACTCGGAATGCATCAGCGGCATGTAGAAGAACTGTCGCTCAGGCTCTTCGACCCTGAGGTCCCAGCCCCGCTCGATCGCGCGCTTCGAGGCGGCGCGCGCCAGCCGGTCGGTGGCGAAGGCACGGGGCGACTCGCGGAACATGTTGCGCGGGAACTGGTCTGTCAGGATGATATAGGCAAGCGTGCAGCGCGGCTTGGTCAGCCAGTCATGCAGGCCATTGGCAAGCGCCTCCTCCCACAGATCGACGAAGCGATCCCGGATAGTGGCGTCCAGCGCGTCGTCCTTGGCGTACCAGCCCTTCGGGCCGACTTCCTCAAGCCAGAACCTGTTCACGTCTTCGGGCGTCGGCATGGGTCCTCCTGATGCACCGCGCTTGTCCCTGATAAGACAAGCGTCTCAGATAAATCCCGGTGTCGCAAGGCTTTTGCGTCTCAGGCCGCATCGGGTGTTGCGTCTTCGTCCGGCGCATCTTCGCGGCCCTCGATGAACACCTCCTGCGCCGCCTCCATCGCCACCGGCGACGCGGAAGGCGTCATCGGCGCATAGGTGCCGGTATGATCGGCCGAAGGGGCAGGACGCTGGGTCATCCGATAGGCGGCATAGCCCGAAAGCGCCACCAAGAGCACGCAGAGATACAGCCAGAACCCCGGCGGCCCCACGACACCCATCATCCAGCCCGTGACAAGCGGGCCGGCAATCGCGCCGACGCCGTTGATGAACAGCAGCCCGCCCGAGGCGCCGGCCATGTCCTCGCGCTCCAGAAAGTCGTTGGTATAGGCGATCAGCAGCGAGTAAAGCGGGTTCGTCGTGCCCCCGACCAGGAAGGCCACGCCCAGCAGAACGGCGAACGAGTTGTCGAACACCGTGCCCACCAGTGCCGCCAGCCCCCCCGCCAGCGCGACGGCCAGGATCAGCACACGGCGGTCCATCCGGTCCGAAATCCAGCCGATCGGGAATTGCAGCAGCATCGCGCCGACATAGATCGTGGCCACGAAAAGCGAGATCTGAGGCACGCTCAACCCGGCCTGCGAACCATAGACCGACGCCATGCCGAACTGTGCTGAATACACGCCACCCAGCAGCAGGATGCCGACGCAGCCAAGTGGCGAAGTGCGATACAGCGCCCGCAGGCTCATCGGCTTGGTGGTATCGAAGGCCGGCGTCGGCGAGATCGACAGCAGGATCGGCGCGAAGGAGATCGAAACCAGCACCGAGGGAACGATGAACAGGATGAAGCCGGATGGGTCGCCCAGAACCAGCAGGCTTTGTGCAGCGACGATGCCGACCATCTGGACGATCATGTAAAGCGACAGCGCCTGACCGCGATTTGCGTTGCTCACCGAGTTGTTCAGCCAGCTTTCGGCCGTGACGTAGACGCCCGAGAAACAGAAGCCGATGATTACTCGCAGCAGCGTCCATGCCCAAGGGTCGGTGATCGAGGGAAACAGGATCAGCCCGGCCGAGATGAACGAGCCGAGCGCGGCGAAGACCCGCACATGGCCGACACGGCGTATCATTTCCGGCGCCAGGCGCGAGCCGCCCAGGAAGCCTAGGAAATAGGCCGACATGACCACCGACATCTGGAAGGTCGAGAACCCCTCGATCCCGCCGCGCACACCCAGCAGCGTGCCCTGAAGGCCGTTGCCGACCATCAGCAGCATCATCCCAAGCAGCAGGGCCCAGGAACTTGTCAGGACCTGAATCACGTCGCACCTCTATTCGTCTTGCCCGGCTGTCTTGCACGGGGATGTTAAAGAAACTTGGGCGCAGGCGACACAAACTGTCGCGCGCGGACCTCAGGGGATCAGAAGCGACGCATCGCCGTAGGAGAAGAAGCGGTAGCCCTGCGACACCGCGTGGGAATAGATCGCACGAATGCGATCGGTTCCCATAAGCGCCGAGACCAGCATCATCAGCGTCGAGCGCGGCAGGTGAAAGTTCGTCATCAGCGCATCGGTGACCCGGAACCGGTATCCGGGCCGGATGAAGATGTCGGTCGGGCCGCGCCAGGGGGCCATCGTCCCGTCCTCGGTCGCCGCGCTTTCGATCAGGCGCAGCGCGGTGGTGCCCACCGGAATGATCCGCCCGCCCGCGGCGCGGGTCGCGTTGATTTCTTCGGCGGCGCGGTCCGTCACCTCGCCCCATTCGGCGTGCATCCTGTGGTTTTCCACATCGTCCACCTTGACCGGCAGGAAGGTGCCCGCGCCGACATGCAGCGTCACCTCGGTGAACGCAACGCCCTTGTCGGCCAACGCCGCCAGCAGCGCGTCGTCGAAATGCAGCGACGCGGTGGGCGCGGCCACGGCGCCGGCGTGACGGGCAAAGACGGTCTGGTAATCCTGCTTGTCGCGGGCATCGGCCGGGCGTTTCGCGGCGATATAGGGGGGCAGCGGCATCGCCCCGGCCTCGGCAAGCGCGGCATCGAAGTCATCGCCCTGCAGGTTGAAGGCAAGGCTTATTGTGCCCTCCCCCTTGCCGGTGATGCGGGCCAAAAGCACGTCGGAAAACACGATTTGTTCACCCTCCCGCAGCTTTCGAAGCGGCTTGGCCAGCGCCGACCAGTCGCCGTCCGCCGCCGGCTCCAGCAGGGTGACCTCGACCTTGGCCGAGACCGTTCCTTCGGCCGTGTCGCGCAGACGCCTGCCGGCCAGGCGCGCGGGGATCACCTTCGTGTTGTTCAGAACCAGCCGGTCGCCGGAACCAAGAAGCGACGGCAGGTCGTGGACATGCAAATCACGCATCCCGTCGCCTTCGGCCACCAGCAAACGCGCCGCGCTGCGCGGGCGGGCGGGCCGCGTGGCGATCAGCGCCTCGGGCAGGTCGAAATCGAACTCCGACAGCTTCACTTCTTCAGCTCCGGCGCCGGGCGGCGGAATATCTCGCGGAACATGCCCGGCGTCAGGATCGACAGCGGGTTCACCCCGACACGGGGATCGTCCGCGTCGCCGGTCAGGGAATAGTTGAACCCGAAAAGCCCCTCGCCGCGGCGGGTGAACAGCCGGCCGATGGCGTTTATCATGTAGATCGGCGAGATGACGCCCTGCATGTTCATCCGGTTCGTCCCGAAATCGTAAACCCCTGCCATGGAGATACCCAGCGACGGGCCCACGGCGCTGCCCCTCGTGACCTGCAGCGCGTCGGGCGTCAAGCGGAAGTCCGACTGCACGTCGCTGAACATGAGCCCCTCGCCGTCGAGCATTTCCAGAATTCCGACGACCGACACCGCGCTCAGCAGTTCGGCCAGCGCCGGCGCGCCCTTGACCCGCGTGTTCTTTATCGACAGGCGCCCGTCGTAATTGCCTGGCGCGCCGCGGGGCGTCAGGATCAGGTCCATGCTGCCGCCGTTCGATTTCTCGAAAACGCCGGCGCCGCGCAGCACGCCACCTGCATTGTCCGAGCGGACACGGATGGCCGTGCCTCCACCGCGGGCGGGCGCCAGCGTGATCGCCACCGGCGCGCCCCCCCGGACGGTCCCGCCGAGGCTGCCGCTCAGCCCCCCGGTGCGCGACAACGTCCCGCGCAGTCCGGTCAGCACGATTCCCTTGGACACGACCAGCCGGTCCAGCGCCAGGTTGAC
>JBAVQZ010000593.1:0-1742 GCA_049694515.1 Paracoccaceae bacterium
GGAAATCCACCAGCGCGGCGCGCACCTCGGGGACCGCCGCGACCTTGCTGGCCGCCTGCGCCACCTCGGCGGTGCGCAGGTCGTCGCGCTCCAGGTCCTCCTTGCGAAGGACCTCGGCCGCCTCGACAGGGTCCAGCCCGTCCAGCATCCGCGCGCCCACAGCGCGGTAGAGCAGCCCGGTGTCAAGATGCTCGAACCCGAACCGATCGGCCACGGCCCGGCCGATCGTGCCCTTGCCCGCCGCCGCGGGCCCGTCGAGCGCCACACAGAAGCTCTCAGCCATTGGTTCGCCTCCTGATGTTTCGCCAGCCGCACAAGACCAGCGCGGCAAGCAACGCGGTCATCGCCAGGGCCGATGCCGCCGATTTCAATACCGTCGCGCGACTGGCCGCCGCGACCATCTGCTGCGTCACCGCCTCGGGCCCCGCTCTGAGCAGCGCCGCGACGCGCAGGTTCTCCAGCCAGTCGAACCCGGCCCCCAGGACGCATAGCACCACGGCCGCCAGCCGAAGCCAGAGCGGCGCGCGACGCGTCAGCACCCAAATCCCGGTCGCCAGCGTCAACGCAAGCAGCGCCGGATAGACCGTGTCGATCCGCTGCTGCACGTCAAGGTAGAAATCCGTCGTCTGCCGGTCGAGCGCGCCCAGAAACGTCCGCGCCGCGTCGAAGGAATAGCCGCCGGGGCGCAGGTCGAAGGGCATAAGCCCCCCCGCGCCTGTCGCGATCCGCGGAAGAGACCAACCGACGATCACCACATAGACCGCCAGCGTCAGGCACAGCAACGCGGCATAGGCGGCCCGGCCCCGCGTCACCGCCCGCCCCGCTGCATCCGCGCGCCCAGCCCCTCCATCAGCGGTTCGAACACCGGGAAGGAGGTCGAGATCGGCGCGGCGTCGTCGATGCCGACCGGGCTTTGCGCGGCCATGCCGGCGCAGAGGAAGGACATGGCGATGCGGTGGTCCAGATGGGTGGCGCAGGTCGCGCCGCCCGGCACCCCGCCGGGCCCCAAGCCATGCACGATCAGCGTGTCCTCGTCCTCTTCCACCGTCACGCCGCAGGCCTCCAGCCCGCGGGCCATGGCGTCGATCCGGTCGCTTTCCTTGACGCGCAATTCCTTGACGCCGCGCATCGTGGTGCGTCCCTCGGCAAAGGCGGCGACCACCGACAGGATCGGGTATTCGTCGATCATCGTCGGCGCGCGCTCTGGCGGCACCTCGATCCCCTTCATGGCCGGCGAGAAGCGCGCGCGCAGGTCGGCGACCGGCTCGCCGCCCTCCTCGCGCCGGTTCTCGAAAACCAGATCGGCGCCCATCTCCTGCAACGTGGTGAAAAGCCCCGCCCGCGTCGGGTTCAGCCCGATGCCGGGCACAAGAACATCCGAGCCTTCGACGATCAGCGCGGCGCAGACCGGAAAGGCGGCAGAGGACGGATCGCAAGGCACCGCGATGCTCTGCGGGAGCAGCTCCGGCTGGCCGGTGAGGGTGATGACCCGGCCTTCGCCGGTGTCCGCAGTCGTGATCTCGGCGCCGAATCCCGCCAACATCCGCTCGGTATGGTCGCGGGTGGCCGCGCCCTCGATCACGACGGTCTGCCCCGGCGCGTTCAGCCCGGCCAGCAGAATCGCCGATTTCACCTGTGCCGAGGCGACCGGCACGGCATAGCGCACCGGCACCGGCTCGGCCGCGCCCACCACGGTCATCGGCAGTCGTCCGCCAGCGCGGCCGTAGGACGCCGCGCCGAAC
>JBAVQZ010000594.1:0-3582 GCA_049694515.1 Paracoccaceae bacterium
GGCCGGGGCCGCGGCAGAAGGGCCGGCCTTCTTCCCGGCGGCGCAATGCGCGGCGTTCTGGTCGGCCTACGCGGATTTCCAGCGCCGCTATGCCATCGCCGAGCCGCCGGATGGAAGCTCCGATGCCGCCGCGGCGGCGTTTGGCAAGGCGGCGATCCGGCTGAACCGGGGCGACGCGGCCGAGATTGACAGCTATATCAAGGAGCAGAAACCGCTTATGATGCTTCTGCACAAGTCCTTCATGATCGACGGCGATCCCGACAGCCGGGACATGTTCACCCGCCTGTCCCGCACCTGCGAGGATTTCGCCGCCACCCAGCCCGAGACCCGAGCCACGCAATGACCCAGTCCGACAACCCCGCCGATCCCTTCAAGAAGGCGCTGGCCGAAGCGACCAAGGTCATGGCCGACGACCATGATCTGGGCGTCAGCTATTCGGTCGATCCGCCGGGCTTCACCAATGACGCGGTGCGCCTGCCGCAGATCAGCCGCCGCATGACCCGAGACGAGGTGCTGCTGGCGCGCGGCACGGCGGACGCCTACGCCCTGCGCCACCGTTATCACGACGAGGCGCTGCACAACCGCTATGCCCCGCAGGGGGAGATGGCGCGCGATCTGTACGAGGCGATGGAAACCGCCCGCTGCGAGGCCGTGGGCGCCCGCACCATGCCCGGCACCGCGGGCAATATCGACGCGATGATCGGCGCCGACGCGACCCGCAAGGGATACGAGCAGGTCACCCAGGCCGCCGACGCGCCGCTGGCGACCGCGGCGGGCTATCTGATCCGGCACTTGGCCACCGGACGCGACCTTCCGTCCGGCGCGCAGAACGTGATGGAGCTTTGGCGCGGCTTCATCGAGGAGCAGGCCGGCGGCACGCTCGACGCGCTGGAGGATAAGCTGACCGATCAGACGGCCTTTGCCCGTTTCGCCCGCCAGGTGATTTCGGACCTCGGCTATGGCGACCAGTTGGGCGACGACCCGGACATGCAGGACGACGAGTCCGACGACGAGAGCGCCGAATCCGATCAGGACGAGGAACAGCCCGACAGCACCGGCGAGGATGACGAGCAGAGCGAGGAGGACACCGAGGCCAGCCCCGACCAGAGCCAGGAGGACAGCCAGGACGCCGCCGAGGCGCAGGTCAGCATGGACGACGCGGCCGATGCCGAGATGTCGGACGAGACCGAGCTGCCCGAGGGCGAGGCGCCGATGGAGCCGCCGGCCCCCGCGCCGCATTCCGACGCCGACCCGAACTACACCGTATTCAGCACCGATTTCGACGAGGAGATCCGCGCCGAGGACCTGGCCGAACCGGCCGAGCTGGAGCGGCTGCGCATCTATCTCGACCAGCAGCTCGAACCGCTGAAGGGCGCGGTCGGACGGCTGGCCAACAAGCTGCAGCGCCGCCTGCAGGCGCAGCAAAGCCGCAGCTGGGAGTTCGACCGCGAAGAGGGCATCCTCGACGCCGGGCGCCTGGCCCGCGTGGTGGCCAACCCCACGACGCCGCTCAGTTTCAAGGTCGAGAAGGACACCGAGTTCCGCGACACCGTGGTAACGCTGCTGCTGGACAATTCCGGCTCGATGCGGGGGCGGCCGATCTCGATCGCCGCGATCTGCGCGGACGTTCTGGCGCGCACGCTGGAACGCTGCGACGTGAAGGTCGAGATCCTGGGCTTCACCACCCGCGCCTGGAAAGGCGGGCAGAGCCGCGAACGCTGGCTGGCCGAGGGCCGCCCGCAACAGCCCGGGCGCCTGAACGACCTGCGCCACATCATCTACAAGCATGCCGATGCGCCGTGGCGGCGGGCGCGGGAGAACCTCGGGCTGATGATGAAGGAAGGCCTGCTGAAGGAGAATATCGACGGCGAGGCGCTGGAATGGGCGCACAGGCGGATGGCCGGGCGGGCCGAGGCGCGCAAGATCCTGATGGTGATCTCGGACGGCGCGCCGGTCGATGACAGCACCCTTTCGGTGAACCCCGCCAACTATCTGGAAAAGCACCTGCGCGACGTGATCGCGATGGTCGAGCGCCGCCGCGTGGTGGAACTGATCGCCATCGGCATCGGCCATGACGTGACCCGCTATTACGAGCACGCGGTCACGATCACCGATGTCGAGCAGCTGGCCGGCGCGATGACCGAGCAGCTTGCCGGTCTGTTCGACCACGACCCGCGCGCCCGCGCCCGGATGTTCGGCATCAGGAAAGCCGGCTGATGTACCAGAGTTTCGACGCCCCGACCCACCCCGAGCAGGGGCCGCCGCGGCTGGCCGCGCTGCGCGCGGAAATGGCGAGGGCGGGATTCGACGGCTTTCTGGTTCCGCGCGCGGACGCCCATCAGGGGGAGTACGTGGCAAGGCGCGACGAGCGACTGGCCTGGCTGACCGGCTTCACCGGATCGGCCGGGTTCGCCGCGGCGCTGCGCGACCGCGCGGGCGTCTTCGTGGACGGGCGCTACCGGGTGCAGGTCAAGGATCAGGTCGCGACCGACTATTTCACGCCGGTTCCCTGGCCCGAGACCAAGCTGGCCGACTGGCTGCGCGCGGCCCTGCCCCAGGGTGGAGTGATCGCCTTCGATCCCTGGCTGCATACGTTCGAGCAGATCGACACGCTTGTCGCCGGGCTGGAGGGCAGCGGCATCACCCTGTCGGAGACAGACAACCTCGTGGACCGGATCTGGGACGATCAACCCGGCCCCCCGGCAGGCCGGATCACCCCCTACCCCGAGGAGATGGCCGGCGAGGATCACGACTCCAAGCGCAACCGAATTGCCGAAGCCCTGCGCACGGCGCGGCAGACAGCGGTCGTCCTGACCCTGCCCGATTCCATCGCCTGGCTGCTGAACATCCGCGGCAGCGACATCGCCCACAACCCGGTGCCTCACGCTTTCGCCCTGCTGCATGACGATGCGCGGGTGACGCTGTTCGCGGCCTCCTCGAAATGCGACGCGACGCTTGCCGCGCATCTGGGCGATGCCGTTACCCTGCGGCCGCCCGAGGCATTCGACGCCGCGTTGCGCAGCCTGCAGGGCACGGTGCGGGTGGACCGCGCCACCGCGCCGTTCTGGGTGACCGGACAGTTGAGCGAGGCGGGGGTCGAAATGGCCTGGGGCGAGGATCCCTGCATCCTTCCCAAGGCGCGCAAGACCGCCGCCGAGATCGCCGGCGCGCAAGAGGCGCATTTGCGCGACGGGGCGGCCATCGTGGAATTCCTCGCCTGGCTCGACGCCACCCTGCCCGGCTCGCGCCTGACCGAGATCGACGTTGTGACCGAGCTTGAATGCAGCCGACGCGAGACCAACCGGCTGCGCGACATCAGCTTCGACACGATCGCGGGCAGCGGCCCCAATGGCGCCGTCGTGCATTACCGCGTGACGCGTGGCACCAACCGCGAGATCCGGGCCGGCGACCTGCTGCTGATCGATTCCGGCGGGCAATACCAGGACGGCACCACCGACATTACCCGCACCGTTCCGGTGGGCGAGGTCGGCACGGAAGAGAAGACATGCTTCACCCGCGTGCTGAAGGGTATGATCGCAATGTCGCGCGCGCGCTGGCCGCGCGGCCTGGCCGGCCGCGACC
>JBAVQZ010000595.1:0-2039 GCA_049694515.1 Paracoccaceae bacterium
TGGTCGTGATCTGCGTGTCGTCCCAGCCCAGCCGCTCCTTCAGAAGGCGCGTGGTTTTCTGGCATTGGCAGTGATAGGGATCGCCGTCCGTCAGGTATCGCTGCGGCATCCCGTGATAAGAGCAGACAAGAAGCTCGGGCTTTTCGGACGCGGACGCGTAGGCGCGTTCCACGGATTGCGCCAGCGCGTCGATATAGGCGGGCTCTTCGAAATACGCGGGCACCGTGCGGGCGGATGGTTGCCATTTCAATTTCATCAGCGACCTGAAGAATTCGTCATTCGCGGTGGCCGAGGTGGCGCCGGCGTAATGCGGGTAGAGCGGGAAGAACAGGATCTTCTGGCAACCCTTGTTCACCATCTCCTCGACCTTCGAGGCGGTCGAGGGGTTGCCGTAGCGCATGCAGAAATCGACCTCGACCTTCTCGCCGAACGCCTTTTCCATCTCGGTGCGGATCTTCGCGGTCTGATCCTTGGTAATGGTCATCAAGGGGCTTTCGCCCTTGTCCTCGTTCCAGATGGACTTGTAGGCCGCGCCGGAGGTGAAAGGCCGCTTCGTCAGGATGATGAGCTGCAGCAGCGGCTGCCACTTCCACGGCGCGTAGTCGATAACCCGGCGGTCCGACAGAAACTCGTTCAGATAGCGCCGCATCGACCAATAATCATAGCCGTCCGGCGTGCCAAGATTGGCCAGAAGGATGCCCACCTTCCCCGGGGGGATCTTCGGGTGATCCGCGGGCGCGTGCGCCGGGCGGGTGGCTGTCGGAAGTTGGGTATAGGGCAGGTGCGCGCCCGTCTTGGCGTCCAGCATCATGTCTCCGGCTTTGAGGTCCGAGTTGGAACGGTTCCAGTCGGAGATAACGGGATTTTCCCTCGGGTCAATCGCGGCGCGGGCGCGCAGGGTCGGGAAGCGGCGTTTCCTCGGCGCCCAGCGCATCGGCCAGCCGAGCGGCGGCCGAGCCCGGTCGCAACGGTTTCGGTTGGCTTTCGTCGGGCGCCCAGCCCGTCAGGAAAATCGTCTCGAACGTGGCTGGAATCCGCCCGTCGGCGGCGCCGTATGTCTCGGAATAGATGCGCGCCATCTCGGTGAACAGCTTGCGCGGCGGCACCGTGCGGTGGCGATGGGTCATGGCGTTGACCTCGCCCATTGCGCGCAGATCTGTAAGAAGGGCGAACGGCGAGTCATAGGTGACGATCCGCGGCGCGCTGTCGGCCACCGGCAGGGCAAAGCCGGCGCGTTGAAGCAATGCGCCCAGATCGCGGATCTCGCCCATCGGCGCCACCCGCGGCGAAAGGCCGCCGGTCAGGCGTATCTCGGCCTCGGACAGCGCGGCGCGCAATTCCTGAAGGGTCTGCCCGCCGAACAGAACGCCCAGGAACAGCCCGTCGGGTTTCAGCGCGCGCCGGCATTGCACCAACTGGCCGACCGGGTCGTTCGCCCAGTGCAGTGACAGCCCGTGCACCACCAGATCATGCGCGCCCGGGGCAAGGGCAAGGATCTCGTCATCCGGCACATGAACCGCGCCCGGCAGGGCGGGTCGCCAGATCTCGGGGAAGGGCGATATGACGGCGGGGGCCGTAAAGGTTCTGTTAACCTCGGTGAGTCTTTCCTGAACCTCGTCCGCGGCTTCCTGGTGCAGGAACATCGCGGGTTCGGCCAGGCGCAGGGCGCGGTCGCGGTTGCGTTCCAGCGCGGCGCGGTCGGTCAGGGCGGGCGTATCGGTCATGGGTCACATTTAGAGGGCGTGAATGGGATTGCAAAGCGCGCTTCACCTGATCTTTCCGCCGCAATGCGTTTCCTGCGGCGCGTTGGTCGAAAGCGATTTCGCGCTGTGCGGCCCCTGCTGGCGGGACGCCCATTTCATTTCCGGCCTTGTCTGCGACGGCTGCGGTGTTCCGCTGCCCGGCGACGATTCCGGGGAGCGGGTTCGGTGCGACGACTGCCTGACCCTTGACAGGCCCTGGACGCGGGGGCGCGCAGCCTTGCTTTACAAGGACAATGCGCGGCGTCTGGTGCTGGCGCTGAAACATGGCGACCGGGC
>JBAVQZ010000596.1:0-1937 GCA_049694515.1 Paracoccaceae bacterium
GGCAGCAGAAGGGACTGACCGATGTCGCCGGCGGCCGAGTTCAGCCGGGCAAGGAAGATGATCGAGGCAAGCCCCGCCATCCCGCCCGAGACGGCATAGCACAGCACCAGCCGCGCGTTCACCGGCACACCGGACAGCCGCGCCGCGACGGGGTTCGCGCCGATAGCATAGATCTGCTGGCCCCAGACCGTGCGCGTGGCGAAGAACGATCCCAGCGCGAGGAACGCCACCATCAGGTAGACCGGGATCGGGATGCCGAGGAAATAGCCCGAGCCGATGGCGCGGAACCCGTCGGGGAAGCCATAGATCGTTTGCCCGGACATGTAGTAGTAGGTGATCCCCTGCAGCACCCACAGCATGCCGTAGGTCGCGATGAAAGACGGGATCCGAAGCCGCGTCACCATCAGCCCGTTGAGCGCGCCGACCGTGCTGCCCACGGCCAGCCCCGCCAGGATGCCCAGTACTGGCGAGCCGGTGGTCTTGATGACCGAAGCGGCGAGGCAGGCCGACAGGCCGATATTGGCCCCCACCGACAGGTCGAGCCCGGCGGTCAGAATCACCAGCGTCAGGCCCGACGCGAGGAAGAACAGAAGGCTCGCCTGGCGCAGCACATTGAGCAAGTTCGAGGCGGTCAGGAAGGCGTCGCTCGCCACCGACAGGATCACGCAGATCAGCAGCACGGCGAGCAGGCGATAGACGGTCTGCAGCACGTCCTGCGACAGGCCGAAGCGGCTGCGGGCGGTGGTGTCGGCCGCGCTCATCCCTGACCTCCCTTCAGCCCGTCGAAGAACAGCGCGAGGATCACCAGCACGCCGATGCAGGCGACCTGCACCGAGGATGGGATCGCCATCAGGTTCAGCCCGTTGCGCAGCACGCCGATGGCGAACACCCCCAGCAGCGTGCCCAGAAGCCAGCCGTTGCCTTTCTCGAACGAGGTGCCGCCCACCGCCACCGCGGCGATAGCGTCGAATTCCAGCCCGACCCCCGCGGTCGGATGGCCGGAGTTCATCCGCGCCGTCATAACGAGCGCCGCGAGTCCGGCCATCGTGCCGCTAAGGGTGTAGACCGCGATCAGCATCGCTCGGACCGGGACACCGGCGAGGCGCAATGCCTCGCGGTTGCCGCCGAGGGCGAAGACATAGGTGCCGAAGCGGGTGCGATAGAGCAAGACCCAGAACGCCGCGAAGGCCGCCGCGCCGATCCAGATCGGCAGGTCGATGCCCAGAAGCTCCCCGGAATAGACTGTGCGGACATAGCTCGGGATGCCGGTCACGCTCTGCCCGTCGCTGACGACGAGCGCGAGGCCTTGCGCCGCGCCCAGCGATCCCAGCGTCGCCACGAAGGGCGGAATCCCGAGCGATGAGACCATCCAGCCGTTCACCGCGCCGAACGCGGCGCCCACCGCAAGCCCCGCCAGAAGCGCGAGGACCAGGGATCCGGTCTGAACCACCACCAGCGCCAGCACGATGGAGGCCAGCGTCAGCACCGTGCCCACCGACAGGTCGAGCCCTTCGGTCATGATGACGATGGTCATCGGCAACGCCAGCAAGAGCAGGACGACCGACTGCACGAGGATGTTCGTCAGGTTCCGCTCACTGAGGAAATAGGGGGTGAAAGCAAAGCCCACGAGCAGGATCACCAGCACCACCGCCACGCCCGGCACCCGGGCCAGCAGGTTTTTCGGTTGCATCAGGGCGTGTTCAGCCATCGTCCATTCCCATCCGCACGATATTCTCCTCGGTCAGGGTTTCTCCGGCCAGATCGCCGACGATCCGGCCGTCGCGCATCACGTAGGCGCGGTCGCAGACATGCACGATTTCGATCTGCTCGGAAGAAATCATCAGTACCGCCGCTCCGTCCGCGCAGAGCCTGTCAATCAGGGCGAAGATCTCGGCCTTGGCGCCGACATCGATGCCGCGGGTTGGCTCGTCGAAGAT
>JBAVQZ010000597.1:0-3747 GCA_049694515.1 Paracoccaceae bacterium
GATCCGCGCCGCCCATGCGGCCCATCCGGGCGGCGCCGCCGACGATGTCGAGGTGGCGCTGGCGGCCGGTCTTGACGTCGCCATCGTCGAGGGCGATGAGGACAACCTGAAGATCACCCACGGGCACGATTTCGCCCGCGCCGCGCGGCTGTTGCAGGAGGACGGGATGGACATTCGCACCGGAAACGGGTTCGACGTGCACCGCTTCGGGCCGGGCGACTCGGTGACGCTGTGCGGCGTGACGATCCCGCATGAGCGCGGGCTCCAGGGTCATTCGGACGCCGATGTCGGGATGCATGCGCTCACCGACGCGATCTATGGCGCGCTGGCCGAAGGCGATATCGGCCGGCATTTCCCGCCCGGCGATCCCAAGTGGAAAGGCGCGGCGAGCCATATCTTCCTCGACCACGCCGCCGGGCTGGCCCGCGCGAAAGGGTTTACCGTATCGAACGCGGACGTCACGCTGATTTGCGAAAGCCCGAAGATCGGCCCGCACGCCATTGAAATGGCGGCGGAACTCTCCCGCATCATGGGGGTCGAGCCAGACCGCGTCAGCGTCAAGGCGACCACGTCGGAGCGGCTGGGCTTCACCGGCCGGGGCGAAGGCATCGCCGCGCTGGCAACCATCGCATTGGTGAAGGCATGAGCCGTATCATCTCGATCTTCTTCGGCGTCGGCCTCTTGAAACCCGCGCCCGGCACCTGGGGGTCGGCCGTGGCGGTCGCGCTGGCCTACCTGATTCACGGGCTTGGCGGCTTTCCCCTGCTGCTGATCGCCACCCTGCTGGTCACCGCGTTGGGCTGGTGGGCCGTGGCGCGGGAGTTGCAGGGCCGCGAGGATGAGGACCCCTCAGAGATCGTCATCGACGAGGTGGCCGGCCAATGGGTCGCCATGCTGGCTCCGTCGGCCGGGTTCTGGTTCGCCGGGCTGGACAGCTGGAATTTTCCCTATCCCGGCTGGGTCGGGGCCTTCGTGATGTTCCGCCTGTTCGACATCTGGAAACCCTGGATCATCGGCCGGGCCGACCGGCGCGGCGGCGCCACCGGCGTGATGTTGGACGACATCATCGCCGGGGTCTTCGCCGCCATCGTCGTGATCCTCGCCGCCGGCTTTGCCCACGGGGTGCTGATGCGATGAGCGATGTCGCCGCCCTGCTGGATCTCGCCCGCACGCGCGGGGTGATGATCGCCACCGCCGAATCCTGCACCGGCGGTCTGATCTCGGCCGCGCTGACCGAGGTGCCGGGCTCGTCCGACGTGGTCGAGCGCGGCTTCGTCACCTATTCCAACGCCGCAAAGCGCGACATGCTGGGGGTGCGGCAGGCCACGCTCGACGCACACGGCGCCGTGTCGGAAGAGGTCGCGCGTGAAATGGCCGAGGGCGCGCTGACCCGTTCCGCCGCGCAGCTTGCGGTGTCGGTGACGGGTATCGCCGGCCCCGGCGGCTCGGAGCACAAGCCCGAGGGGCGCGTGTGTTTCGGCCTGGCCCGCGCCGGCCTGCCCGCGCGGAGCGAGACGGTGGAGTTCGGCGCGATCGGTCGGGCCAAGGTCCGTCGCGCCTCTGTCGATCACGCGCTGGCGCTGTTGATGCGCGCGCTGCAGGACGGTTCCTGAACCGCCCATAAATCAGGCATGGCGCCCGACATTGCGCCCAAATCCGACGCATCCGATAAATTGCCCGCGAAATGGGCAGGTTTTCAGCCGCCTGCCGGTTTTCTTTGCGTCGCGAACCCGCTTTCTGCCCGAAAACCGCGCAAAAGTGGAAAGGAAGGGACAATGAACGGGGCCGATACCGCCTGGATCATCACCGCCACAGCCCTGGTGCTGTTCATGACGCTGCCGGGGCTTGCGCTGTTCTATGGCGGGCTGGTGAAGGCGCGCAACGTGCTGAGCGTATTCATGCACTGCTATGCCATCGCCTGCGTGATGAGCGTGCTGTGGTTCGTCTTCGGCTATTCCATCGCGTTTGGCGAGGGCGGCGCGCTGTGGGGCGGGCTTGGCAAGATGCTGTTGCTGGACATCGACGCCGACAGCCTTTCGGGCACCCTGCCCGAGGTCCTGTTCTTCGCCTTCCAGATGACCTTCGCCATCATCACCCCCGCGCTGATCGTCGGCGCCTATGTCGAGCGGATCGGCTTCGGCTTCGTGCTGCTGTTCTCCTCGCTTTGGATGCTGGTCTGCTACGCGCCCGTGGCCCACTGGATCTGGGGCGGCGGGATGCTGTCGGACGGCGGCATCTTCGGCGCGACGGGCGTGAAGGATTTCGCCGGCGGCATCGTGGTGCACGAGACCGCGGGACTGGCGGCGTTGCTGGTCGCACTGTTCCTCGGCCCCCGGCGCGACCGGCAGACGCCGCCGCATAGCCCCGGCTACGTGATGATCGGCGCAGCGATGCTCTGGGTCGGCTGGTTCGGTTTCAACGGCGGCTCGGCGCTTGCCGCCGACGGTCACGCGGCGATGGCCATCGTGGTCACGCATCTGTCGGCCGCCGCGGCCTCGCTGAGCTGGGCGCTTTGGGAAAAGATAAAATACGGCACCGCCTCGTTGGTGGGGATCGTGACCGGCACCATCGCCGGGCTCGCCTCGATCACGCCGGCCAGCGGCTTCGTCGGTCCGGTCGCGGCGCTGATCATCGGCGGGGTCGCCGGCATCCTGTGCCAGGAGGTCGTGAATTTCGTCCGCAATCGCCTGAACATCGACGACACGCTGGACGTGTTCGCGGTGCATGGCGTCGGCGGCATCTTCGGCACGATCATGATCGCGGCTTTCGGCGCCGGTTCATGGGCCGCGCAGCTGGGCAGCCTGGCCATCGTCGGCCTCTATACCGCCGTCGTCACGGTGGTGCTGGTCAAAATCGTCTCGCTGGTCACTGCCCTGCGCGTCGACGCCGAGACCGAGGTCGGCGGGCTGGATCTCAACGTGCATGGCGAACGCGCCTACGACATGATGTCGTGACCGGCCTCAACCGCTGACGAGCGCGCCCAGGGCGGAAATGTCCGGCCCGCCCCCGGCAGTCACCGCCGCCCATAGCGCCGCCTCCCGCTCCGCGCCCAACAGCGAGACGGCCTTGGCGCGCAGCTTCTCCTGCCGCTCTTCCAGAGACATCGGCGCGTTCAGGTCATGCGTGGCCCGATGCTCGGTTCCGTCCGCCATCCGCACCACCACCCGGGCGGCGGTTTCGGAAAGGGTTTCATCGGTTTCCACGGCGACCTTTTCGCGCAGCGCGACCAGCGCGGGATCGGCGCAGAGCGCCTCGGTAAAGCTGTCCAGCGCGCCCGTATCCCGCCCGGTCAGCGCCATTGCCGCGGTCAGGCGATAGCTGAACTTCGCCTCTAGCCCGGTGCGCGGTTCGGCGATGTTGCATACGCGCAGCCAGCGCGGATGGGTGGCGATCGTGACCTCCGCCACGGCGCCGGGATCGATCCCCTGCAAAGTGCCCAGCGCCTCCAGCGCCGCATGAGTGCCGTGACAGCAGGCGTGGAACTTGTGGCTGACGGACTCGAACAGCCAATCCCGGCCCAGCCCGTCCAGCGCGCTCATGTCGCCTTCGCCGTGATGGGTGGGTCCGAAGCCCTGCTCGCCTTCCAGCCCCGCCGGGTTCGACACGAAGCCGCGCGCGGCCAGCAGCGCGGCCTCCACCCCATTGGCCGCCGCGATCCCCGCGTTGTAGGGTTTGCCCATCGTGCCGAATTGCGATTTCAGCCCCGAGGCGCGGGTGCCCGTCAGCCCCAGCGCATAGGCCGCCTGC
>JBAVQZ010000598.1:0-5827 GCA_049694515.1 Paracoccaceae bacterium
GCCTTCCCCATCGCGCTGGGGCTGGGCAACGACCGGTTCAGCTGGATCCGGCTGGGCGGGCTGGTCCTGGGGGTGCTGGGCGTCGTGCTGATCGTCGGCCCCGACGCCAGCCTGCCGGACCCCGCGATGCTGGCTTTCGTGCCGCTGGCGCTGATCGCGCCCGCCTTCTACGGGCTGGAGGGCAACGTCGTGGCAAAATGGGGAATTGCCGATCTGGACCCGATCCAGCTGCTGTGCGGCGCCTCCATCGTCGCCGCGCTGATCTCCGCCCCCGCCGCGCTGCTGCTGGGCCAGTGGATCACGCCCTGGCCGCCCTACGGGATTACCGACCTGGCGGTGGCCGCAAGCTCCACGCTGAACGCCGCGGTCTATGCCGGCTATGTCTGGCTGGTGGGACGGGCCGGATCGGTCTTCGCCGCGCAGGTCTCCTACCTGGTGACGGGGTTCGGGGTGTTCTGGGCGAAACTGATGCTGGCGGAAAGCTATTCCGGCTGGGTCTGGGCGGCGATGGCCCTCATGTTCGCGGGGCTTTTCCTGGTGCAGCCGCGGCCCAACTCGATGCTTGTGCCGCCGCCCGCGCCTGATAAAGATACGCCCTGACACGGATACGGGCCCGCGCCTCATGATCGACCTGTCCTTTTCGCCGATGTTCCAGGCCGCCCTTGCGCTGACGGTCGTGGCGGTGATGTTCTACCTCTTCGTGCGCGAGCGTTTCCCGACCGAGGTGATCGCGATCACCGGGGCGGCGATCATGCTGGTGCTGGGCGTGCTGCCCTATGACGCGGCGCTCGAGGTGCTGTCGAACCCCGCGCCGTGGACCATCGCGGCGATGTTCATCGTGATGGGCGCCCTGGTGCGGACAGGCGCGCTGGACTGGTTCACCCAGGCGGCCGAGCGCAACGTGCGCAACCGCCCCATCCGCGCTGTGGCCGCGCTGATGCTGTTCGTGATCCTGGCCTCGGCGGTGGTGTCGAACACGCCGGTGGTGGTGGTGATGATCCCTATCTTCGTGCAGCTCAGCCAGGCGATGGACAAGCCTGCCTCCAAGCTGCTGATTCCGCTGTCCTATGCCGCGATCCTGGGCGGTACGCTGACGCTGATCGGCACCTCGACCAACCTTCTGGTCGACGGCGTCGCGCGGTCGCAGGGTATGAAACCCTTCACCATCTTCGAGGTGACGCCGCTGGCGGTGATCCTGGTGGCCTGGGGGATGCTTTATCTTGCGGCCTTCGGACGCCACTTGCTGCCCGATCGCACGAGCATGGCCAACCTGATCTCCAACCGCAAGAAGATGAAATTCTTCACCGAGGTCGCCATCCCCGCGGAGAGCGAACTGGAAGGTCAGCCGGTCCTTTCGGTCGATCTGTTCCGGCGCGAGGGGGTGCGGGTGATCGACGTGCTCCGCGGTGATGCGTCGCTGCGGCGCAACCTCGATGCCGTCACGCTGCAGACGGGCGACCGCGTGGTGCTTCGCAGCGAAATGGCCGAGCTTCTGGGGATGCAGCAGAACGCCAGCCTGCGGGTGGTGGACAAGCTCTCCTCGGTCGCCACGACCACGGTCGAAGTGCTGATCACGCCCGGCTGCCGCATGGTGGGGCGAAGCCTGGGTGCGATGCGCCTGCGCCGGCGATACGGCGTCTATCCGCTGGCGGTGCATCGGCGCAGCCAGAATATCGGCCGAAAGCTCGATGACCTCGTGGTGCGCGTGGGCGACACTCTGCTTTTGGAAGGCGCGCCCGAGGATATCCAGCGGTTGGCGACAGACATGGAGATGGTCGATGTCAGCCGCCCCTCGGCGCGGGCCTATCGCCGCCAGCATGCCCCGATCGCCATCGCCGCGCTGCTGGCGGTTGTGGTGCTTGCGGCCTTCGGCCTGGCGCCGATCCTGCTGCTGGCGGTGCTGTCGGTGGCCATCGTCCTGCTGACCGGCTGCATCGACGCGGAAGAGGCGTTCTCGTTCATTGACGGACGCCTGCTGGCCCTGATCTTCTCGATGCTGGCGGTCGGCGCCGGACTGGAAGCCTCGGGCGCGGTGCGGCTGATCGTCAGCGGCGTCGCGCCGGCGTTGGAGCACCTGCCGCCCTTCCTGATCGTCTGGGGGATCTACCTGCTGACCTCCATGTTGACCGAACTGGTGACCAACAACGCGGTGGCCGTGGTCGTCACGCCCATCGCCATCGGCGTGGGCCACGCGCTGGGGATCGACCCGCGGCCGCTGGTGGTGGCGGTGATGATCGCGGCTTCGGCCAGCTTCGCCACACCGATCGGATACCAGACCAACACGATGGTCTATGGTCCGGGCGGCTACCGCTTCACCGATTTCCTCCGTGTCGGCCTGCCGCTGAACCTGAGCATGGGGTTGCTGGCCTCGGCCATCATCCCGTATTTCTGGCCGCTCTGATCGGCCGCCCGAGGAGACCCGACATGTTCCGCTTTCTTCTGCCCATCGCCCTGATCCTCGCCGCCTGCGCCGGTCCACTGGGCGGGCGTCCGGAAAAGGTGATCGTCAGCCGCGACATGCTGACCGACACGCTCAGCTCCGGCGCGCGCTGCTTCGGGCCGCGCGCCGGGGCCACGCAGACCGCGGCGGGCTGGTCGGGAACCCTGGAAAATTGCGGTGCGGCCTATCCTTACGAGGTGACGTTGCTGCCCGGCACGAACCCTGTGCGATATGTGTTGAGCGAGGTGCTGACCGCACTTGGCGGGGAAACGCTGATCGCGCCGCTGGCCGCGGTCGAGATCACCACGCCGAACCGGGTCTATCGCTTCCGCTCTCCGCCGCCGCGCGACCCGCAGGAGGCGAAGCGGAAGTAAGCCCTCAGAGCGGCCAGAAGAACAGGATCGCGGGGACCGAGACGGCGATCACGATAACCTCCAGCGGCAGGCCCATCCGCCAGTAATCCCCGAAGCGGTAGCCGCCGGGCCCCAGCACCAGCGTGTTGTTCTTGTGCCCGATCGGGGTGAGGAAGGCGCAGGAGGCCGCGACCGCCACCGCCATCAGGAACGGGTCGGGATCGACGCCCAGTGTTTCGGCCATCTCGATACCCACCGGGGCCGCGACGACCGCCGTCGCGGTGTTGTTTAGAACATCGCTCAACGTCATTGTGACCACCATCAGGACTGTCAGAATCGCCCAGGCCGCCCATCCGCCGGTCAGTCCCACCAGTGCCCCGGCGATAAGCTGCGTGCCGCCTGAACTGTCCAGCGCACTGCCCAGCGGGATCATCGAACCGAGGAGTACCACCACCGGCCACTCGATATTGCTGTAAAGTTCGCTCAGCGGAATGATGCGTGCGACCACGTAACCCACCACGACGATCCCGAGCGCGACCGGCAGATAAAGCAGGCCGAAGCTCGCCGCCGCCACCGCCGCGCCGAAAAGGCCGATGGCCAGCCATGTCTTGCCGTCCTGCGTCACCGCCAGACCGCGGTCGGCCAGCGTCAGGCAGCCCAGCCAGTCCACCACGTCCTGCGCGGTTTCCGAGGGCGCCAGCAGCAGCAGGATGTCGCCCGGCCGGATCACGGTCTTGCGGACCTCTTTCGTGATGGCGCGGCCCTGACGCGAGATGCCCAGAAGCACCGTGCGGCGGCGCCAGATCAGTCCGATGGCCTGGGCGCTGCGCCCCTGGATCCGGGCGCCCTCGGGCACCACGACCTCGATCAGCTTGACCCCCTCGCCCTCGGCGCTGGGCGCATCATCCCCGCCACTGCTGGCAAATTCCAGCGACAGGGCCGAGCGGAACTCGTCCAGCGCGTCGGGCGTCGCCTCCAGAACCAGCGCGTCGCCCGCCTGCAGCGGTGTGTTGCGCTGGGTGCCGTAAAGCCGCTTGCCGCCGCGCACCAAACCCAGAAGCGCGACATCGGCCTTCTCGGCAGCCGATTCCAGCTCCTGCAGCCGGGTGCCGACATGATCCGATCCTTCGGGCACCGTCAGCTCGGCGACATAGGCGGCGAATTCCTCCTTCGGGCGCACCGCACCTTGCGCCGCCGCGCGCTGCGGTATCAGCCGCCAGCCGACCAGCGCCACGAAGATCAGGCCGGCGCAGGCCGTGACCACGCCCACCGGCGCGAAATCGAACATCCGGAACGGCGCGCCCAGCCGGTCCTCGCGGATCGAGGCGATGATGATATTGGGCGGCGTGCCGATCAGCGTGGCAAGCCCGCCCAGGATCGTCGCGAAGGACAACGGCATCAGCGTCAGCCCCGGCGCGCGGCCGGCCTTGCGCGACGTGTGAATGTCCACGGGCATCAGCAGCGCCAGCGCCGCGACATTGTTCATGAAGGCCGACAGCACGGCGCCGACACCGCCCATCAGCGCGATATGGCCTTGCAAGCCGCGAGCACTGTCCACAAGCGTGCGGGTGATCAGATGCACCGCGCCCGAGCGCACCAGCCCCGCCGATACGACCAGAACCAGCGCCACGACCAGCGTGGCCGGGTGCCCGAAGCCCGAAAACGCCTGATCGGACGGTACGACCCCCAGCACGACGCCCGCCATCAGCGCCGCGAAGGCCACCAGGTCATAACGCCAGCGCCCCCACAGCAGCGCCGCGAACACCACGCCGAACAGGCTGAAGAGGATGATCTGATCCTGCGTCACGCGCGCCCTTCCCCGCTTTGCGCCCCAGCCAAGCCGATCCCATGGTCATATGCAACAGGCGCCGCTCTTGCAGGGCGGCGCGGGACTGACATATAGAGACCCGAAATCGAACAACACCGTCGGAGAGTTTCATGGCAGGCCATTCCAAATGGGCGAACATCCAGCACCGCAAGGGGCGGCAGGATGCCGCCCGGTCGAAGCTGTTTTCCAAGCTCAGCAAGGAAATCACCGTCGCCGCCAAGATGGGCGATCCCGACCCCGACAAGAACCCGCGGCTGCGCCTCGCGGTGAAGGAGGCCAAGGCGGTCTCGGTCCCCAAGGACGTGATCGACCGCGCGATCAAGAAGTCGCAGGGCGGCGACGCCGAGAATTATGACGAGATCCGGTACGAGGGCTACGGCCCCGGCGGTGTCGCGCTGATCGTCGAGGCGATGACCGACAACCGCAACCGCACCGCTTCCAACGTGCGCTCGACCTTCACAAAGAACGGCGGAAACTTGGGCGAGACGGGCTCGGTTGCCTTCATGTTCGAGCGCAAGGGCCAGGTGGTCTATCCCGCCGATGCGGGCGATGCCGACACGGTGATGATGGCCGCGATCGAGGCTGGCGCCGAGGACGTGGAAAGTTCCGAGGACGGGCATGTGGTCTGGTGCGCCGACACCGACCTGAACGACGTCTCCACCGCGCTTGAGGAACAGCTGGGCGAGTCGGAGTCGACCAAGCTGGTCTGGCGGCCGCAGACCACGACCGAACTGGACCTGGAAGGCGCGCAAAAGCTGTTCAAGCTGATCGAGGCGCTGGAGGATGACGACGACGTGCAGAACGTCACCGCCAATTTCGAGGTCTCGGACGAGGTGATGGCCGAGCTCTGAGCAGAACGGCCGATGAGCAATTTCAGCGCCCGCCCCGTGGGGCGCGGGCCGGGCCCGGGGCGAGACCCGGGTTTGCAGGCCTCAGCGCAGCGACTCGTCGAAAAAGGTCAGCAGCCGTTTCCAGTGCCGCTCGGCGCCCGCGGGGTCGTGAACGCCGTGATCCGGCACCGCCCAGCCATGCGCCATGCCGACATAGTTCTCGATGATATGGTCCACCTCGGCCTCGCGCAGGGCCTGCGCCAGCCGCGCCGACTGCTCGGGCGGGAAGCTCTTGTCCACCCCGGCGCAGCCGACATAGACCCGCGCCCGGATCTCGCCCGCACGGCGGTGCGGGCTGTCGGGCGCGTCGCTGGCC
>JBAVQZ010000599.1:0-1730 GCA_049694515.1 Paracoccaceae bacterium
GCAAGTTCCGCGGCCTCGGCCCCGGTCAGCCGTTCAAGCCCGGTGGACCCGGCGGAATAGGCCTCGAGCGTGTCAAGCTCCGCCTCGCCCGCGATCAGCAACTCGCCGCGAGGCGACAGCAGGCTGGTGTCGGAAATCCCCTCGGGTTCGCGGAAGACCGGCTCGGCCGCGGCGTTGAGCGCGCGCAGGGTGGCGTTGCCGTAATTTCGGATGAAGATCGCCGCCGAGCGGCCGGTGGAATGGTGGCCGAGGGCGGACTCTCCCTCCAGCAGTGTGACCTGCGCCTCGCGCGCCAGCAGCGCCGCGGCGCTGACCCCGGCGATACCGCCGCCGATGACGATGAAATCCGCGCCCGTCATGCGCCCTCGAATCCGGTCAGCACCGCGGTCAGGTTCTGTCCAAGTTCTTCGCAGAGATACCCGCCCTCCTGCACGAAGAGGGTGGGCAGGCCCAGCCCGGCGATCGACGCGCCGATGCGCGAGAAGCCCGGCGCGGTCACGGCCATCCCCTTGAACGGATCGTGGATCGAGGCGTCGAGGCCGAGAGCCACGACGACCACATCCGTGCCGAAGCTGGTGATGCGCGCAAGCGCGGTGTCGAGCGTTTCGAGGTAGGCGTCGTCATCGGTGCCGCGCGGCAGCGGCAGGTTGAGGTTGCAGCCAAGCCCCGGCCCCTCGCCCCGCTCATGCGCGTGGCCCCAGAAGAACGGGTAGAACCGCGCCGGGTCGGCATGGATCGAAACGGTCAGGACGTCGGCCCGGTCATAGAATATCCCCTGCGTGCCGTTGCCGTGATGCACGTCCACGTCGAGGATCGCGGGTCGCAGCCCCTTCGCGCGCAGCCGTTCGGCCGCGATGCCGGAGTTGTTGAAGAAACAGAAGCCCCCGGCGAGATCGGTGAATGCGTGATGCCCCGGCGGGCGGCTCAGGGCATAGGCCGCGCGCTCCCCCCCGGCGACGAGATCGGCGCCGGTCACGGCCGTCTGAGCGGACCAGTAGGCGGCCTCATACGTGTGCTCGGCGATCGGGCAGGCGGTGTCGGCCTGATGGTATCCGGCCTGTCCCACGGCGGATTTCGGATAGCTGTCGCTGCGATTGGCGGGGTGGATGTTCGGAATCACCTCGGCCCCCGCGCCGTCGATCCGCCGCCAGCGGGTGTAGATGTGTTCAAGGAAATAAAGGTATTCGGACGTGTGGATCGCCGCGATGGGGGCGAGCCCGGCATCGGCAGGCGCCTGGAATGCGCACCCCGCCGCCTTGGCGCCCTCGCTCAACACCCGGATGCGCTCGGGCTGCTCGGGGCTGGGCTGAACGGTGCCGTTGGCCATGAAATGCTTGGGGTCGTGGCGCCATTGGCGGTCGTCGAATACGGCTTTCATCCTTGTCCTTTCAGGGCGTTCAGCCCGGTCTCGTCCAGCGTCATCACGATGTCCTGCGGGTCGGCGCTGAAGCCCAGTCGATCGTAGAACCGCCTTGCGTCCGGGTTCTCCTCATAGACCACAAGCCTCAGGAACCGCGCACCCCAGGCCTCTTCGGCGTCCCGCGCGACGGCCTGCAACAGACGCTTGCCCAGCCCCCGCCCGCGAGCGGCAGAGGACACCCAAAGGTCCGAGACGTAAAGCCCCGGCGCGGCGCGCACGGTGGAAAACACCGGCGAATACATGGCGACGCCCAGCACCTCGTCGCCCGCTTCGGCCAGCAACGCGCGGAAGGCGGGCACCGGGCCGAACC
>JBAVQZ010000600.1:0-11334 GCA_049694515.1 Paracoccaceae bacterium
AGGCCTCGCCCGGTTCGGCCCCGCCGCCGGTCTGCGAGCCGTCCTGCGGCCGCAACCCGTCCTCGGGCGAGCCCGACACGACCTCGGCGAAATCGTCGGCCAGATCGTCGGGCTTGATCTTCTTGAACTCCGGCGAGATGTCGAAAAGGATGTTTCGCAGGTTCGGCGTCTTGAGCATTCCCAGCAGCAGATGCCCGGTGCGCACCTGGCTGGAACTGTAAAGCAGCGAGCCATAGACCCAGGCGCGCTCCATCGCGTTCTGGAGATGCTCTGACAGGTCCGAAATGGCCGACGCGCCGCGCGGCAGCGCGTCCAGCGCGCGGGTCACGTCCGTGGCGATGCGCCCCGCGTCCAGCTCGTAATGCCGAATGATGCGGTGAATGTCGCTGTCCTGGCCCTGGATGATCTGGTGCAGCCAGTGCACGATCTCGACATAGGAATTGCCACGCATCTTGCAGAACACGGTTGCGCTTTCCACTGCCTTGTATCCAAGCGCGTTCAGCTTCCCGAACAAGGCAACCCGGCTAATCTCAGTCATCTGTTCCGCCCTTCTGAAGTCGCGTTTTCAAGGTTGTTCCACCCGTCCGCGCCGCGCGATGCAGTCCGGTACGAGGTAAAGATCGTCGGCGTCACCCGGCGTCTGCCGTTGCCCCAGCCAGGATGTCTGCCCCAGCCGGGTACCCTCCTGCCCGAGAACCGATACCGGAACCTCGTCGGCGCGAAGCACCAGATTGACGTCCCAGTCCAGCATGTCGCCGGCATAGCTCCGCACGATCGCCTCGAGCCGCGCCAGCGAGGCGCTGCCCGGCAAAAGACGACGATACTCGACGACCGAGAGCGGCCCGATCCTGAGCCGGAACTTCGCGGACCGACTCCACACCCTTTCGCCGACGCTGGTCGCCTGTCCCAGCCCCGCGCGGCCGCCCAGTTTCCATCGGTCGTCCGGCTCCAGTTCAAGCCATGTTCCGACGAATTGCTGAATATGAACCGGCGCGCGGAAGAAGGCCGACAGGATCGACAGAAGCCCCTCGGCCGACTTCGATCCCTGCGCCAGGAGCCCGGTGAAATGCCGCCGCGCGAGATCCGGCATCTCGTCCCGGTCGCGCAACGCGGCGCCGTGGAAACCCGCCAGCGCCGACAGCCGGCGCTCCACCGGATCGTCGTCGGGCCGGTCGAAGGACGGCGCGGGTTGCCCTGCCGACCAGGCGCGGTAAAGCAGCCCCATCATCCGGTGCGTCACCA
Source organism: Paracoccaceae bacterium (assembly GCA_049694515.1). Classification (GTDB taxonomy): domain Bacteria; phylum Pseudomonadota; class Alphaproteobacteria; order Rhodobacterales; family Rhodobacteraceae; genus JADQCB01. Next base: position 1,243 of record JBAVQZ010000600.1, read on the forward strand.
TGTTGGCGAAGGCGACGAAGGTGGAATCGCGGTGATTGCGAAGCCGGTCGCGGGCGTATTCGGTCAGATGCAGCGGCAGCGGCCCCTGCGGCCCGAACAACCCGAAAAAGCGGTTCGTCAACCGCCCCGGCTTGCCACCGGCGGGGGGCGAGAACTCGGCGATTGTCGAGGGCGGAAAGGCAAGCTCAGCTTCCTGCCCCAACCGGATACGGTCTTCCTTCGGGCGGCGCGACTTTCCGAAGCGCGGGGTGTCGCCGTAATGCGCCTCGATCACGCGGAGCGCGTGAAATATGTGATGTGTCTGGGGCGATGCGGCCAGGCGTTCGAAATGCCTCAGATCATCCGGCCGAGCCCGCTTTCCGGTCTCCATCTGGCGATCTCTCCGCGCTGCTGGGTTGTCAGGACCGTCTCGGTGAAACTGTTGATCGAGACGTATTTTCGAAAGAACCGCTCCATCACTGCGCCCAGCAGATAGACACTGGTGCCCTCGAAGAAGCTTTCGTCGAAGCCGAGCTTGATCTCCAGCCCGCGCACCGCGGTGGACAGCACCTCGTCGCTGATCCGGCGCACGATCGGGCGGCTGGAGATGGACTGGATCCCCTCGAGCTGTTTCTCGATCACCTTGTCGCCCGCCGGCGCATAGATCCCGATGATCTCGCGCAGCGCCTCGGCGCCGCCACCCTGGCTGGTATCGGCAATCGAAAGATAGTTCAGGCTGAGATGGCTGATCAGCCGCCAGGCGGTGTCGCCCTGCGCAAGCGTCGGGCGCGGACGTGTCGGCGTGACCGGCGTGCGGACCGAAGCGACCGGGCCGCCATCCGAAAGATGAAACACATCGGGCCCGCCGGTGCCCAGAAGCAGGGGCAAATCCCGGTTGGTGCACAGACCATTCACCGCAAGCTGGCTGAGCCCCGCCGAGAAAGGCGCCTGTTTCCGGTCGACCAGCGACAGGTAAAGCTCGGACCCCAGATAGGAGGTGCGCATCCCGCGCAGCCGTTCCTTCTCGCTGCGCTGACGCATTTTACGGTGCTGGGTGTAATAGGCCGGGTGCCGCTCCCCCGCGGCGGTGAAGTCGTCGGCGGAATAGAACGGGCGGAAGGCCACGTCGTCCTCCCCCTCGCCGCTGATCCCGGTCACGCTTTCGATAGAATAGACTTCGAAATCCATCGGCGCGGTGCGGTCCGGCACGACATGCTGCTCGACATCGCGGGTGGTCAGATGCACCCGGTCGCAGCGCTTCGGGAAAAGGTTGATTGCAGGAACGGCGTTCAGGGTGAAGGCATCCGGCGACACCGCCGAGGCGATGTTGCTCTCACCCTCGCGCAGAAGGATGTAGATATCCACATCCTGCCCTTCCGCACGCGCCAGCGCCGGCGAAAGCCCCTCCAGATCGACGAAGTGGAACCGCTCGGGCATGGCGAAGTATTCCTGCAGCAGCCGGTACCCGTCGAACGAGCGGCGCGGCGTCGGCAGCAGCGCTTCTTCGGGGTCGAACCCCCTTGGAACGACCCCGCCCTCGCGCAGCATCTCGGTCCAGTCGGACCGCCGATCGGTGGATCGGGCGGTCAGCCCCGTCACCTGCGTGCACAGCAGCTCGTGCAGCGGCCAGTTGATGCCGCTCCTCGCATCGAGGAAAAGCCGAAGACGGTCGAGCGGCAGATCGGCGATCGGTTCGCTGTCAACGCGGCGCATCCGCAACCGGATACCGGCGCGCGCCTCGACATCCTTCGCCACGCCGGCAGCAACAAGGGCGCCGCGCCCGTCGATATATTCGGCCTCCGCGACTTCCAGCGGCCAGAGCGTCACGTCCGCGGCGGTTCGAAATTCGCAGGCCGTCTGGGTACCGTCGACGATCCCGCTGCGAAGCGTGGAATGGCGCGGCAGCACGAAGCCGTCCTTGAGGGAGGCATTGCTGAAATCGGGCGTGAACGCCGCCACCATCATCGACGGGGTCGGCGACAGATAATGCGGATAGACGATTTCCAGCAGGTGGTCCGTGAATGCGGGAAACTGCAGCTCCAGCTCCAGCTGGACCCGCGCCGAGAGGAACGCGACGCCTTCCAGAAGCCGCTCAACGTAAGGGTCCAGAACCTCGACGCCTTCCATTCCCAGTCGCGAAGCGATCTTCGGATAGGCGGCCGCGAACTCGGCCCCCATGTCGCGCATGAAAGCCAGTTCAGTCTCGTAATGACGCAGCAGCCGGGTATCCATCTGGCGCCTACATCCCCCGTTCCAGATGAAGTTCGCCGGTCGTGACATCCACCTGGCTGCGCAGGTACAGTTCCATCGGCAGCGGTTGCGCCCACATGTCCGCGCGGATGTCGAAAGTTACGACCGTCTGGCTTTCGCTGTCCTCGGCGAGCCTGAGCTCCACATCGGTCGAGCCTTCGCGAATGCGCGGCTCGAACCTCTCGATCGCGCGCTGTATCGAAAGGCGGATGATTTCGGCCCGTTCCACCGTGGAATAGTCCCCGGCCACTTCGCGCACACCGAAATTCAAGACCGAGCGCGCGGCGTTGGGATACACCGCGGGGTCGATTTCGCGGTCGTTGTTGTTGGTGTTCAAAAGCCATGACAGATCGCGCTGGATGATCTCGCGCAGCCGGCGGATGTCGATCACGCGCTCGTCGCGCGTCTCTTTCGGCGACGCCGGATCGACATCGGTCAGGCGGTCCAGCAGCGACGGCTGCAAACGCTCGGATATGGTCTTGTCAGCCATGGTCCCCGCCCGCCTGTGCGGCCTCCTGCGCGGTTTCGGCACCGTCCATGCGCAGGGTGCGAAGCTCCATCAGCGGCGTGTCGCCGGCATCGGTCGCCAGCAGCCGCTGCCCGGACCCCACGAAGGTCTCCGCCCCGGCATCGGACCAGGTGGTCGCCCGCGCGAGTTTTTCATCCGGCGTGCCGTCGGGCAGAGTGCCCGGATAACGCGTCGGGATCAGCGCAACCACGTCGCCACGGTTCTTCAGTGTGATCGTCGCGGGCGTCCAGACGGTATCGCGCAGATCCTCGGGCGGCTCCACCGTGACTGTCGCGATCGCACTGAACGGCATCCAGAAATAGCGCCCGTTCACGACCGCCTCCAGCACCGGGCCAAGGCGCATGTCGGCATCGGCGATCCATTCGAAGGGCTGGCCGTTGATCTCGCCGCCGATCGCCGGGGCCATGTCGAAGGCCTGTCCGCGCAACTGCGCGGCCTCTTCGGCCCGCCCCTGGGCCAGCAGCTTGAGCGCCTCCATCAACAGCGCCAGCCAATCCTCGGGCTCGCCGAAGCTCAGCGGCGCCTTTTCGCCGGCGAAAACCTTCTCGCGATAGACCTCGCAGATTATCCCCTCGCGATAGGTCTGCGCCATCGACAGCGCCGAGGGGTCGAGTTCGGCACAGACCTTCAGCTGGGTGATCGCGCGCTTCCAGTCGCCCAGCACGGCCAGCAACTGGAACAGGAATATCCGCAGCTTGGGATCCGAGGCATTGCTCCGCACGGCGTCCTGCAAAGCGCCGAGCGCCCCGTCCAGATCGCCGGCCTTCAGAAGCTCTTCGGCACGCATGATCCCCCTCCTGCCCGTCGGGCGAAAGCATCGGAAAAACCCACGGGCCGCCCGGACACCGGGCGGCCCGCGTTTCGAAACAGAGGTCTCAGACGTCCATCGTTGCTTCGTTCGTCACGCGGCTCCATTGCGCGACTTTCGGGCTTTCCATCGCGCCGGTGGCCAACTGCTTGGAGTACTCCACGCGGATCGCGCCGAACTGGAAGATCACCGTCTCTTCACAGATGTCGTCGCCGTCGCTGCCCGACCAGGAAATGTCCTGAACCATGACGAAGGCGAACTTGAACACCAGGAACGGTTTGCCGGATTTCGCCGCCTCGCCCGACGACCGGCGCAGGTGAATTTCGAGATCGGTGAAGTGCTTGCCGGTCACCAGGGCATGAAAGAGACCGGTGCTGGCGGTATCGGTCTTCTTGGTGATGGTGAATTCCTTGAACGTCGCCTTGCCGGCGCCGCCGCCGCCCGAGATCGAACCGATATTGATGTTGTTCTCGGCGCCCAGTTCGAACGAGAGAATCTCGAACGCCTTCTTCGCTGAAAAGTCCTTGTCCTGAGTTTCCCCCGGGATGTCGCCGCCATCGCTTGGCGAAAAGCAGAATGCGTCGAAAGACATGGCTGAAGCCTCCTGTTGGTCCTGTCGGCTGCGTGGTCGCAGCAATGCGAAAAATGGCGGGCGCGCGCCGGCGCGCGCCCCGCGAGATTACCCTTTTTCGGTGGGCAATTTGGAAACCAGCCGCAACGAGACGGAAAGCCCCTCGAGCTGGTAGTGGGGTTTCAGAAAGAACTTTGACGTGTAATAGCCGGGGTTGCCCTCGACCTCCTCGACCTTCACCTCCGCCGCTGCCAGCGGCTTGCGGGCCTTTTCGGATTCCGGCGAGGATTCGGCGGTGAAATCAACATAGTTGTTGATCCAGTCCTGCAGCCAGTTCTGCATGTCGTCCCGGCTCTTGTAGGAGCCCAGCTTGTCGCGGACGATGCATTTCAGGTAATGCGCGAAGCGGCATGTCGCGAAAAGATAGGGCAGCCGCGCCGCGAGATTGGCGTTGGCCGTGGCATCCGGGTCGTCGTATTCCGCCGGCTTGTGCAGCGACTGGGCCCCGATGAAAGCCGCAATGTCAGAGTTCTTCCGGTGGATGAGCGGCATCATGCCGTTCTTGGCAAGCTCCGCCTCGCGCCGGTCCGAAATCGCGATCTCGGTCGGGCATTTCTGATCGACCCCGCCATCGTCCGTCGGGAAGGTGTGCGAGGGCAGGTTTTCAAGCGCGCCGCCGGATTCGACGCCGCGTATGCGCGAACACCAGCCGTATTCCTTGAACGAGCGGTTGATGTTCACCGCCATCCCGTAGGCCGCGTTCACCCAGCCGTATTTCGACGAATCCGCGCCGTCGGTGTCCTCCTCGAAGGCGAACGCCTCGACCGGATCGGTCTTGGAGCCATAGGGCAGACGCCCCAGGAAACGCGGCATGGCAAGCCCGACATACTTGGAATCCTCGCTTTCGCGCAGGCTGCGCCAGGCGGCGTATTCCGGCGTCTGGAAGATCTTGGTCAGGTCGCGCGGGTTGGCCAATTCGGACCAGCTGTCCATCTGGAACAGCGACGGCTGCGCCCCGGTGATCAGCGGGGCGTGGGCCGCCGACGCGATCTTGGCCATTTCCCCCAGCAGTTCGACGTCCGGTGGCGAATGATCGAAGTGATAATCGGCCACCAGAGAGCCGTAAGGTTCGCCGCCGAACTGGCCGAATTCCTCTTCATAAACCTTCTTGAAGATCGGCGACTGGTCCCAGGCGGTCCCTTTGAACTTCCGCAGGGTCTTGTGCATCTCTTTCTTCGAGATGTTCATGACCCGCACCTTGAGCATCTCGTCGGTCTCGGTGTTGTTGACCAGGTAGTGCAGGCCGCGCCAGGCGCTTTCGAGCTGTTGGAAGTCCTCGTGATGCAGGATCAGGTTGACCTGCTCGGTCAGCTTCTTGTCGATCTCCGCGATGATGCTCTCGATCGAGCGGAGCGCGTCGTCAGAGATCAGCGCGGTGTTCGACAGCGCCTGCTCTGCCAGTGTCTTTACCGCCTGCTCGACGGCGCTCTTGGCCTGGTCCGATTTGGGACGGAACTCCTTCTGGAGCAGGCTCTCGAATTCGGACTCGCCAAGCGTGGTGGCTTCGGCTGCGCCGGCGGCTTCTGTGTCGGTGTCGGTCTCGGCCATGGCTTACTCTGCGTCCTCTTCTGTCGCGTCACCTTCCGGTGCGGGTTGTGCGGCAAGCGTCTTCAGGAGCGTGGGATCCTGCATCACCTTGCTGATCAGGTTCTCGGCGCCTGTCTTGCCGTCCATGTAGGTCATCAGGTTCGACAACTGGGTCCGCGCCTCGAGAAGCTCGCGCAGGGGCTCCACCTTGGCCGCGATCGCGGCGGGGGTGAAATCGTCCATGCTCTCGAAGGTGATATCGACCGCAAGGTTACCCTCGCCTGTCAGCGTGTTGGGAACCGTGAACGCCGCGCGCGGTTTCATCGACTTCATTCGGTCGTCAAAATTGTCGACGTCGATTTCCAGGAATTTCCGGTCCGCGACGGCGGGCTGGGGTTCTTCGGACTTGCCCGCGAGATCCGACATGACCCCCATGACGAAGGGCAGTTGAACCTTTTTCTCGGCGCCGTAAAGCTCCACGTCGTATTCGATCTGAACCCGGGGGGCCCGGTTTCTTGCGATAAACTTCTGCGAACTGCCAGCCATTCAAAAGCTCCTTGGTTCATTATCGAAAAACATTTGAGGCGGCGACCGACCAGCCACCGCCCCAACCTGTCTCATTCCTCCAGCCCGCCGATCAGCCGGACGTTATCCATTCCGGAGGGCGCCATATCCTCCATTATCGTCACGAAGTCGGCATTCACCAGGCGCTTGGCCCGCGCCAGGAGGATGGGCACCGGGCTGGAGGGTTCGTTCCGTTCGTAATAGGCGATGATCCGGTCCAGCGTATTGGACACGTCGGTGGGCGAGTTGACGCCACCGATTGGTCCGCGCGCCGCCGCGGGCGCCTCGGCGCCGGCCTCCTCCGCCGCCTCCTCTGTCTCCGGCTCCTCGTCGGCGCCGGTTGCGGCGGCGACCCGTTTCGACATCTGCCGCAGAAGCTTGATCAGCGCGTCCAGGTCCGGCCCCATGCCAGGGGTCATCTCGTCGAATTTCGCCGAGATCGCGACGACATCCTCCTGTGCGCGTCGCGCAGACTCCAGAACGGCCGACACGAAGTCGGGATCGGTGTCCTGAAATGCGGCCGAGACCGACGCGGTGTCGGGCACCGTTTCCATGTCGGCCGGCGGCGGGATCTCACCCTCGGCGACCGCGATGTCGCGCATACTCATTCGCCCGAAAGACCGGCTTTCGGTCAGCGGCGCGCGACGCAGGCTGCGCAGCACGGTGTCGGGATCCGCCAGCGCCTGGATGGCATTGACCCGCATCGTCGGGTCGTCATCGTCATCGGCGTCGAGCTGCGGATGGCAGCTTTCCCAGAATTCGTCCAGGCAGCGGCGGATATAGGCCGTGACGTCGGCAAAGCCGGTCAGCCCCGATGTGTTGAGGTTTGCCCACCCCAGAAACACCGCCGCACGAAGATCGTGGCTCTGTTCCAGCACCGCGAGCGCCTTGTCCGACAGGTCGCGGAAATCGGGATCCTCGGCAGGCAGGATCTCGTCGCCGGCTTGACGCTCCTCGCCCTGCTGCGCTGCAAGTTCCATATCGGTGAATACCGGCTCGTATTCCAGGTTTTCACCGCTTGGAGTCTCGTCCCCGTGACTCTGAAGAAGTCGGTCCAGATCCATTGTCGCTCCGTCAGGTATCGAAGAGAAAATCCGATGAAACCGCCAACGAAAAAATCGGCAGGCGAAACGCCTGATCCCAGAATCTCTTTTCCTGTCCGCCCGTAGCTAACCCTCAACTTACCATCTGTGTCAAAAAAAAATGCCGAGCGGATGGAAAATTTCACCGCGCCGCCATTGTGCGAAAGTCTGTTTCCCGATCCCGAAAACCGTCGCGCCGGCACGAGACGCGCCGCGCCACGGCCCAAGCCCCGAAGCGGCGCGCAGTGATTCGCCGGGGTGACGGTTTTGGAAAGCATGCGCTGGCATCTGCGTCGAAATCAATTCTTGACCGTTTCGGGGTGATCCCGTTTCATGCCCACGGGCGCCGATTGCCGAAGCCGGATGGCCGCGTGCCGTTTCGCCTCAATGCGAGGGCAGACATGCCGCCTCGGGCCGGGCTTCCGCCGCAATCGGACGAAACGGGTGAATGCGCCGCGGCAGGGTGGCGCACAGGGAGGAACGGCGTCATGACATCGGCAAGGCATTGGGCAATGGTATCGGCGCTTTCGCTGTTCGCGGCAGCGCCGGCACTGGCGCAGGAGGACTCTCTGACCGTCGAGCTCAACAAGTTCGAGACCGCCGAGGACGGCGGCTGCCGCGCCTTCTTTCTGTTCCGCAACGGGACCGACATGACCTTCCAGGGGTTCGAGATGTCGCTGGCGATCCTCGACATGAACGGGGTCATCGACCGGCTTCTGTCGATTGACGCGGCCCCCCTGCCCGCCTCCCGAACCACGCTGAAGCTGTTCGAGATTCCGCAGGTCGCCTGCGGCGACATCTCGGAGATTCTGCTTCACGAAATGCCCTCCTGCCGACCCCAGAACGGCGATGAAATGGACTGTTTCCCGATCCTCAAGCTGGACAGCAAGGCCGACGCCGCGCTGGTTAAATAAGCCATGTCCGGCGACCTTTTCCAGACGCTTGGCGCGGGCGGCCCGATCATTCTGGTGCTGCTGGTTCTTTCGATTGCCTCGCTGAGCCTCATCGCGGTCAAAACGGCGCAGCTCTGGCGTTGCAAGTCGGGCCGTGCGCGGCGCCGCGAGGCGTTCGAGCAATGGCGAAGCGGCGATCGGGAGGCCGCCACGCGCACTCTCGCCGAGGGCAGCTCTCCCGCGGACCGGGTGGCCGCGCATGCCATGGCCGGCCTCCGCGGCGGGTTGGACCGCAAGACGCTGGAAGGTGACCTGATCCGCCGTGGCAATGAAGAGATGGAAGCGATGACAAGCCATATCCGGCTGCTTGAGCTGATAGCGATGATAAGCCCGCTGCTGGGGCTTCTGGGAACCGTGCTGGGCATGATCACCTCGTTCCAGCAACTTGCGCTGGCCGAGGGCGCGGCCAATGCCTCGGTCCTGGCGGGCGGCATCTGGCAGGCGCTTCTGACGACGGCGGCGGGCCTGATGGTGGCGATTCCGGCGGCCATCGGCGCGACGCTGCTCAGCGTGAGGGCCGAAAGCGCCGGCACGATGATCGAAAGCGCGGTGGGCGAGCTTTTCATGGTCGAGGACAGCCGCAACCGCCCGGGCTGAGCGGTTCGCGGCACGGAGGATGCGCGTGTCATGGAACTCAAGCGGCGATCGCCCCCGCGGGCCTTGATCTCCCTGGTGCCGATGATCGACGTGATGCTGATCATGCTGGTCTTCTTCATGGTGACCTCGACCTATCTCAACCTCGACATGATTCCGGCGGCGCAACCCGGCGACGCCCCACCCGAGCCGGCGCGAGAGCAGCCGCCGGACGCAGGTGACGGCGCAGCTCTGGCGACCGTTCTTATCCGTCTGGGGGCCGACGGGTTGCCGCATGTGCGCGGCCGCGCCTATGACACGAACGGCCTGAAGACGCTGATCGGCGAAAGACTGGCCGACGACCCCGAGGCGCGTTTCGTCGTGCTGCCCTCCGGCGCGGCGGATCTCCAGTCGCTGGTCACGCTGATGGACACGGCAAGCGAGGCCGGTGCCGCCCATCTCAGCGTCATTCGCCTGGAGGCGCGCCCATGAAGCTGCGCCGCCCCTCTGCCCGGCCAATGCCGGAAACCATCGTCGCCCTGATCGACGTGGTGTTCTTCCTGCTGGTCTTTTTCATGCTCATCGGGCGGCTGGACGCGACCGCCCCGTTCGATGTGCTGCCGCCCGTCGCGGCCTCGGGCGCGGACATGCCCGGCGGCGGGATCACCGTGTCCATTGCCGCCGACGGCGCGACGGCGCTGGACGGGATGCCGGTTGACCGCGACACGCTGCTTGTCCGAATGCGCGACAGGCTGGGCGCCGACGACCGCCAACTCGTGCGCGTCAATGCCGACCAGCGCGCCGCGCTTCGCCATGTGTTGCCGCTCGTCGATCGGATAAAGGCGATTGGCGCACGCGACGTGGCGCTGGTCGTAACGCCGAATCCGCCATGATACGGCGCACCGCCCTTCTTTGGCCGCTGGGCGTGGTGCTGTCCGTCGCGGCCCACGCGATGCTTCTGGCCGGGCTGGCGATCGCCCTGCGGCCCGATCCGGTCGATCCGCAGGCAATCCCTCGCGCGCAGTTCGAGGTGACGGATCAGGACGTGCCGAAGGCCCAGGCGCGAGAAACCCCGGCTGAAGGCGACCACGCGCGGGCGGACGCGCCTGACGGGGCCGAGATCTCGCAAGGGGCGATCCCGCAGTCGCGGGCACAGGCCGCCCGCCCGGAACAGGCCCGGACCCGCGCGTCATCCC
>JBAVQZ010000601.1:0-1688 GCA_049694515.1 Paracoccaceae bacterium
CGGCATGCAGGAAGGTCTTGCCAATGCGCCCGTCGAGACCCATGCCCTGCGACACCGCCTTGATATCCGCCCCGGTGCGTTCGCAGAGCATCGCAATCTCGTTGATGAAGGTGATCTTCGTAGCAAGGAACGCATTGGCCGCGTATTTGATCATCTCGGCGCTTTCCAGGTCGGTATAAACGATCGGGAAATCGCGCAAGAAAAGCGGCCGGTAGATATCACCCATCACCTCCCGGGCGCGCTCGGTCTCGATGCCGACAACCACCCGGTCAGGGCGCATGAAATCGTCGATCGCGGCGCCCTCGCGCAGAAACTCCGGGTTGGAAACGACATCGAAGGCGGCCTGCGGGCTGGCGCGCAGCACCGCGTCCTTGACCTTCCGGTTGGTGCCGACCGGCACCGTCGACTTGGTCACGATCACCGCGTAGCCGGTAAGCGCCGCGGCGATCTCCTCGGCCGCTGCCATGACATAGCTGAGATCCGCATGCCCGTCGCCGCGCCGCGTCGGCGTACCGACGGCGATGAATACCGCATCGGCCCCGGCCACGGCCTTGGCAATATCGCCGGTGAAGGTGAGACGACCTGCAGCGATGTTCTTTTCCAGGAGCTCGTCGAGACCCGGCTCGTAGATCGGCACGGTGCCGCGCTCGAGCATCTCGATCTTGGCAGGGTTCTTGTCGACGCAGACCACCTGATGCCCGAAATCGGAAAAACACACACCGGACACCAACCCGACATACCCGGTGCCAATCATCGCAATTTTCATACCCGAACCCGTGCCACAGAAGCGTTGGCGCCAGAGATGCGCGATTGCACCCGGCAGGTCAACTCACTGCCGGGACCGCGCGAAGATGCCTTGCCCACAGGCAGAGCGCACCTCGTCCTGATTGCGGCCCGCGCAGCAGGCAGGCCGGTATCCGGCAAACCTGCTAGAGGCTCGCCTCCACCCGGAACCCATCGGGGATGGCATCGCACCCCTCCAGCACCAGATCCGCCATCACCTGGCTGACCTTGGGCGCCATGCCGAAGCCGATCTTGAAGCCGCCATTGGCGATGTAATGTCCGGGCCGTCCGGGCCAGGGGCCGAGCATCGGCGCGCGGCTTTTCGCGCGGGGACGCACACCGGCCCAGCGTTGCAGGATCTTCGCGTCGGTGAGTTGCGGCACGGCGGCGACGGCGCGCGCGTGCAAGGCGTCAAGCTGGAGATCGGTGCTGTCAGGCGCAGCGAAATCCCGTTCCGACGTAGAGCCGATGGCAAGCGTGCCGTCGGAGTGCGGCACGACATGCAGCCCGTCGGCGAAAAGCTGTGGCTGGTCAGCACGGTCATGCGACAGCAGCAGCGCCTGCCCCTTCACGCCATTGCCCACCGGCTGCCCGAGATCGTCCGAGAGGGCGGCAAGCCCCTCATGGCCGGTGGCCCAGAGGACCGGGCCGCCGTGCGGGGTGTCCTCGCCGCAGACGATTTGCCCGCCAAGCCGTTCGATGGCTTCGGCCAGCGCCGCGCAAGCGCGGGCGGGATGGAGCCGGGCGCTGAGCGTATCGTGGATCAGCAGGCCGGTGGCGCTGACCGGCGCCCAGCCGGTGAAATCGGAAGTGGGGCGCACGCGCCAGGCGGCCTTGCCTTGCCAGAGTTCGGCCGACTCGTCCTCCCGCTGGCGCGCGAGAACGATCGCGCGGTCGTCGGCGAG
>JBAVQZ010000602.1:0-2401 GCA_049694515.1 Paracoccaceae bacterium
TTGTCCTTGACGGTCTCGGCAACGGCGGTCTGACGCACGAGCTGATCGCGGACGGCGTTGAACAGCGTCTTGTCGTCGAGTTGCTGATACTGCTTCGGCAATTGACCGGACATGACGATCATCTGACCGAGCGTGATGTCCTCTCCGCCGACGGTAGCGACGACCGTATTGGCGGTCGGCTCGGCCGCGAATACGGGGGCGGCAAGCCCGGCGGCCAGGGTTGCGGCAAGCAGGGATTTCATGGGGTTCGTCATATGGGCAACTCCTCTTTCGCCGCGCAGTCCGGCGACGTTGACACTAATCGGGCAGGCGCTTACATCGCTGCATGGTCCGTAAGCGCCGGACTGCCCCTTTTCGACGGGCCCTTCCTATGGGCCGCGAGGCGGGCGGGCAAGGCATCCTCTTACACGATCCCGTCAAAGAGCCATCCAAGCGGAGAAAACATGCTGGGCATCGGAACAATCGCCAAGAAGGTTTTTGGCACCCCGAATGATCGCAAGGTGAAGGCGACGCGTCCGCTTGTCGAAAAGATCAACGAGCTGGAGCCCGAGTTCGAAAAGCTCAGCGACGACGAGATCAAGGAAAAGACCCAGGATTTCATGCGCCGCGTTCAAGAGGGCGAGAGTCTGGACGACCTGCTGCCCGAAGCCTTCGCCAACTGCCGCGAGGCCGCGCGGCGGGCGCTGGGGCTGCGCGCGTTCGACGTGCAGCTGATGGGCGGGATCTTTCTGCACCAGGGCAACATCGCCGAGATGAAGACCGGTGAGGGCAAGACGCTGGTGGCGACCTTCCCGGCCTATCTGAACGCGCTCAGCGGCAAGGGCGTGCATATCGTTACCGTCAACGACTACCTGGCGAAGCGGGATGCCGACTGGATGGGTAAGGTCTATGGCGCGCTGGGTCTGACGACTGGCGTCATCTATCCGCAGCAGCCCGAGGACGAGAAGCGCGGTGCCTATGCCGCCGACGTGACCTATGCCACAAACAACGAGCTTGGCTTCGACTATCTGCGCGACAACATGAAGGCCGAGTTGAACGAGATGTGCCAGCGCGGGCACAACTACGCCATCGTGGACGAGGTCGACTCGATCCTGATCGACGAGGCGCGCACGCCGCTCATCATCTCCGGCCCCAGCCAGGATCGCTCGGATCTTTATACCGCGCTTGACCAGATCGTCCCCAAGCTGACCGAGGAGCATTTCGAGAAGGACGAGAAACAGCGCAACGTCACCTTCACCGAGGATGGCAACGAGTTCATGGAGCAGGAACTGCTGCAGGCCGGCATCCTGCCCGAGGGTCAGTCGCTTTATGATCCCGAAAGCACCACCATCGTCCACCATGCCACGCAGGCGCTGAAGGCGCATACCCTGTTCCAGAGGGACAAGGATTATATCGTCCGCAACGGCGAGGTGATGCTGATCGACGAGTTCACCGGCCGGATGATGCAGGGCCGCCGTCTGAGCGACGGTCTTCACCAGGCGATCGAGGCCAAGGAGGGCGTCGATATCCAACCCGAGAACGTGACTCTGGCCTCGGTCACCTTCCAGAACTATTTCCGTCTCTACGACAAGCTGGCCGGGATGACCGGCACCGCCACGACCGAGGCCGAGGAATTCGCCGAGATCTATGGCCTGGGCGTTGTCGAGGTGCCCACCAACCGGCCCATCGCCCGCGTCGATGAACATGATCAGGTGTTCCGCACCGCGCAGGAGAAATATACCGCGATCGTCGATTCGATCCGCGAAGCGCATGAAAAGGGCCAGCCGATCCTTGTCGGGACCACCTCGATCGAGAAGTCCGAGATGCTCTCGGACATGCTCAAGAAGGCCGGGATTCCGCATAACGTGCTGAACGCGCGCCACCATGAGCAGGAAGCCAAGATCGTGGCCGAGGCGGGGCGGCTGGGTGCGGTGACGATCGCCACCAACATGGCCGGGCGCGGCACCGATATCCAGCTTGGCGGCAATGTGGACATGAAATTGATGGAGGCGCTGGATGCCGACCCGGACGCCGACCCCGAGAAGTTGCGCGCGCAGATCGAGGCAGAGCACGCGGACGAGAACAAGCAGGTGATCCAGGCCGGCGGCCTGTTCGTTCTGGCCACCGAACGGCATGAAAGCCGCCGCATCGACAACCAGCTGCGCGGCCGCTCGGGCCGCCAGGGTGACCCGGGACGGTCATCCTTTTTCCTGTCGCTGGAAGACGACCTGATGAGGATCTTCGGCTCGGAACGCTTGGACAAGGTATTGTCCGGCCTCGGCATGAAGGAAGGCGAGGCGATCGTTCACCCCTGGGTAAACAAGTCGCTGGAAAAGGCACAGGCGAAGGTCGAGGGGCGCAACTTCGACATCCGCAAGCAGCTGCTCAAATTCGACGACGTGATGAACGACCAGCGGAAGGT
>JBAVQZ010000603.1:0-6292 GCA_049694515.1 Paracoccaceae bacterium
GCCGAGCTGATCGCCCATTTGCGCGGGGAAATGACCCTGGACCAGGCGCGCGAGGCCGCGACGGCCGCCACGCGGCAATATGCCAAGCGCCAGAGGGCATGGTTCCGCAAGCGGATGAAAAACTGGCGCCCCCTGCCCGTCGGATGAGCGTTTCGCGCCCATCGGCGGAATTACACTTTTCGAACAATTTTCGATTTGCCTGCCAGAGCCGATGGGAATAGCGTGCCGCCACTGAGTTTATCCCGCCGGAGCCGCCGCCGATGCAACAGACCGACCTGCGCCTTGTTCCGCTTCACAGTCTCGCCAAACGCGGCCGCTGGCGGGTCGAGGCGATGCGCAGCTACGCGGTCGATCAACTGGTCTGGTTTACCCGCGGCCAGGGGCGGCTGACCGTAAGCGGCATCACACGCGGCTATGGCACGCATAACGTGGTGTTCATCCCGGCCGGCACCATGCACTGTTTCGAGCTTTCGGCGCAGGTCTATGGAACGGCGGTTTTCTTCGGCGCGGATCACGGACTTCCCCTTCCCGACGGGCCGCGTCACCTGCGGATCCGAAACGTGCAGGACCAGGCCGAAATGACCGTGATCCTCGACAACCTCCAGCGCGAATCCGAAGGCGACCGCCCGGCCCGTCTGCGCGCGATGCAGCATCACGCCGGGCTGCTGTCGGTCTGGCTGGAGCGGCAGTTGCTGGACCATGACGACTCGCTCGCGGCGGCCGATGCGGCCAAGCGACTGGCGCGGCGTTACAGTCAGCTGGTCGAGGACGGATACCATTCGCCGCGCTCGGTCGCCGATTACGCCGCCGAACTGGGCGTGACGCCGACGCATCTGACGCGCGTCTGCAAGGAAAGCTGTGGCCGCACCGCTTCGGTTTTCCTGTCGGACCGCAAGATCGCCGAGGCGCGGCGCCTGCTGGCCGACACCGCCTTGCCGGTGAAAGAGATCGCGGGCAGCCTGGGCTATACCTCGCCGGCTTATTTCACCCGGGCCTTCCAGGTGCGGACGGGCAAGACGCCGGTCGCTTTCCGCCGCGCCACCTGATCCCCGACGCCGCCGACTTTCCGAAGCTTTCTGTTGCACTTGGCCGGAATGTCGTTTTTGTTAAAGCGTAATGTCGCATTCTGACCAGATAATGCCGATCATGCGCGTTGACGCAGCCATGAAACTGGGGCCGAATGCAAATTGAGGGGGAAATGGGTCGGCGCACGCCGTGCGGCCCCGAAACTTGCAAAATGATCAAGATGCACACCCCCAAAAGCGTATTCTGACAGGGAGACGACAATGACCCGATCCACGATAAACGGAAAACCTCTTCACCCGGCGGTCAAGATGTATGCCGACGAGTTCAGGCAGGGCCTGCTCAGCCGCCGTGAGTTCCTGGCCCGCGCCTCGATCCTGGGCGCCACGACGGCCACGGCATACGCCATGGGCGGCCTGGGCACGCCGGCCAGCGCCGAGTCGCACGGGATGACCCCGCAGATGGGCGGCACGCTGCGACTTCAGATGGAGGTGCGCGCGCTGAAGGATCCGCGCTCCTACGACTGGTCGCAGATGGCCAACGTCACCCGCGGTTTCCTGGAATACCTGATCGAATACAACCGCGACGGCACGTTCAACGGCGTCCTGCTGGAAAGCTGGGAGGTCAATGACGACGCCACCGAATACACGCTGAACGTCCGCAAGGGCGTCAAGTGGAACGACGGCAGCGATTTCACCGCCGAGGACGTGGCCGCCAACTTTGCGGCCTGGGCCGACAAGACGGTCGAGGGCAATTCGATGGCGTCGCGCGTGGCCACGCTGATCGACCCCGAGACCAACCAGCTGATCGACGGCGCGGTCGAGGTGGTGGACAGCCACACCGTCAAGCTGAACCTGCCCAGCCCCGACATCACCATCGTGGCGGGCGTGGCCGACTACCCGGCAGCGGTTCAGAAGAAGGACCTGATCGGCACCAACCCGCTGGATCACGGCGTGGGCACCGGCGCCTACAAGATCACCGAGTACGAGGTCGGCGTGAAGGCCACGCTGATCAAGAACCCCGATCACGATTACTGGGGCGACGCCTATCTGGACACGGTCGAGATCATCGACCTGGGCCAGGACCCGGCGGCGTGGTTCGCCGGCGCCGATGCCGATGAGTTCGACATGACTTATGAGACGGTCGGTGAATTCATCGACCTGTTCGACAGCATCGGCTGGGTCAACTCCGAGGTGAACACCGCCGCCACCGTGACGGTCCGCACCAACCAGGCGGCCGTGGTCAACGGCATGAAACCATATGCCGACAAGCGGGTTCGCAATGCGCTGCAGCTGGCCTGCCAGAACGCGGTCTGCCTGGAGCTGGGCGTCGCGGGCCGCGGCACCGTGGCCGAAAACCACCATGTCGCGCCTATCCATCCCGAATACGCCGAGCTGCCGCCGATCAAGTTCGACCCCGAGGCGGCGATGGCGCTGATGAAGGAAGCGGGGATGGAAGATTTCGAGCACGAGATCATCTCCATCGACGACGACTACCGCCGCAACACCACCGACGCCGTCGCCGCGCAGCTGCGCGACGCGGGCTTCAAGGTCAAGCGCACGGTGATCCCCGGCTCGACCTTCTGGAACGACTGGACGAAATATCCCTTCAGCTCGACCAACTGGAACCACCGCGAGCTGGGCGTGATCGTTCTGTCGCTGGCCTACAAGTCGGGCGAGGCCTGGAACGAGACGGCGTTTTCCAACGCCGAGTTCGACTCCAAGCTGGCCGAGGCCGTCGCCATCGCCGACGCCGACAAGCGGCGCGTGGTGATGAAGCGGCTGGAGGAGATCATGCAGGAGGAGGGCGTCGTCATCCAGCCCTACTGGCGCTCGCTCTACCGCCACTACAAGGAAGGGCTGGTCAACGCCGAGATGCATCCCAAGTTCGAGATCAACTTCCATCATATCGGCTGGGCCTGATCGGAGTTCCGGACTGGGACGGCGCCGCGCCGTCCCAGTCCTCTTCCAAGAACAAGGCGGCAGGCCATTCGCTGACCGGGCCATAACAACCGCGCCGCCGCGGATCGACGGGGGTCCTCATGTCACTGTTCATTCTCAGGCGCATCGGCGTGATGATCCTCACCGCGCTCTGCCTGACCTTCGTGGTCTTCTTCCTGACCAATCTTCAGCCCAACCTCGAGAAGCTGGCCAAGACGCAGGGCAACGCCCGGATGACCGACGCGGAGGTCGCGGGCTGGATCGAGAAGAACGGCTACGGCGAGCCGATGCTGGTGCGCTATGGCGAATGGCTGGGGGTGGTGCCGGGTTGGACACGCACCGCCCAGGACGGCACCGTCACCGGGCGCTGCATCGACAGCGACACCCCGGCGGACCAGGCGCCGCGGTTTTGCGGCGTGCTGCAGGGCGATTTCGGCTATTCCACCGTGTTCCGCGACAATGTCTCGACCATCATCGGCACGCGGCTGGCGCTGACCGGCATCCTGATGTTCTGGGTCATGGTGGTGATGGTGCCGATGGCGCTGATCATCGGCGTGCTGGCCGGGATGCGCGAAGGCTCCAAGGTGGACCGGACGCTTTCGACCTTCGCCATCGCCTCCACCTCGACGCCGGAATACGTCTCGGGCGTGGTGCTGATCGCGGTCTTCGCCTCGTCCATGGTCGGTCTGAAATGGTTCAAGGGCTCCTCGGCCTCGGCGATGGACGGCATCACGTTTGAGAATTTCACCCTGCCGGTGGCCACCATGGCGCTTTACGGGATGGGCTATATCGCGCGGATGACGCGCGCCTCGATGGCCGAGGTGATGACCCAGCAATATATCCGCACCGCGCGGCTGAAAGGCGTGAACTTTCGCAACATCGTGCTGAAACACGCGCTGCGCAACGCGCTTATCGCGCCCTTCACGGTGATCATGCTGCAATTCCCCTGGCTGCTGACCGGCGTGGTGATCACCGAAACGCTGTTCAATTACAAGGGATTCGGCTGGACGCTGGTCTCGGCCGCCTCGAACAATGACATCGAGCTGCTGCTGAGTTGTTCGATCGTGGCGGTGCTGGTGGTTCTGGTGACGCAGCTGATCTCGGATATCGGCTATGTCTTCCTGAACCCGCGCATCCGGATGGCCTGAGGGAGGGTGCTGACATGGAGCCTTTGACCTGGACGGGCGCGCTGAGCCCTCTCAACCCGGTCCTGATGATCGTTGCCGCGCTGTTCGCGCTGGCCGTGGTCGTGCAGATCGTGCTTGCCGTCACCATGCCCGCGCCGGCCCGCGCAGGATATGGCGTCGCGGTGCGCGGCCCGCTGTCGATGGCGGGCAATGCGGTGAAATACGGCTTCCTCGCCCTGCTCGCGCTGATCCTGATCTACCTGGTGGGCGGCATCGTGCTTCAAGGCCCGGCGAAAGGGATCACCGGCTGGATCTCGACCCGGTTCCTGCCGGTCTGGATCGCGCTGGTCGTCACCTTCGCGCTGTCCATCGCCTTCAAGCGCAGGCTGGGCCTGTATGGCAAGCTGTTCGACAGCCCGATCGGCATGGTGGGCTTCGTGCTGGTGATGTTCTGGGTGTTCACCGCGCTGTTCGCCGACATGATCATCACGTTCAACCCGATCGACCTGATTTCAACCCTGAAGAACAAGCTGCCCGGCGTCGCGGTGCCCGGCGACGACGCGGGTTTCGGCTATTACCTGCTGGGCGGCGACAACCTGGCGCGCGACGTGTTCTCGCGCATGGTGATGGGCGCGCGCGAGGTGCTGCAGATCGCGCCGACGGCGACGCTCTTCGCCTTCATGGTGGGCATCACGCTGGGCCTGCCCGCGGGCTATTTCGGCGGGCGGCTGGACACGGTCCTGTCCTTCATCGCCAACCTGGTGCTGGCCTTCCCGGTGATCCTGCTGTTCTACCTGCTGGTCACGCCCGAGATCGTGAAGTCGGGCATCCCGGTGTTCATGGCCGCCGTGCTGTTCCTGTTTCCCATCGTCTTCCTGGTGATCCTGTGGAACTCGCGATTTTTCACCCGGCCGACGAAGCGCAACGTGCTTGTCGCGGTCACACTGGTCATCGGGTTCTGGCTTTACGCCGGGCTGGCCTTCAACGCCGACCCGCTGGGCGTCATCAACATGCCGCCCAACGTGCTGATCGTGTTCGTGTCGGTCGTGTTCGTGAACTCGCCCACGGTGTTCCGCATCGTGCGCGGACTGGTGCTGGACATCCAGACCCGCGACTATGTCGCCGCCGCGCAGACCCGCGGCGAGGGGTCGTGGTACATCATGCTGTGGGAGATCCTGCCGAACGCCCGCGGGCCGCTGATCGTCGATTTCTGCCTGCGCATCGGCTATACGACCATCCTGCTGGGAACCCTGGGCTTTTTCGGCCTTGGCGTCAGCCCGGAAAGCCCCGACTGGGGCTCGACCATCAACGAGGGGCGGCGGCTTTTGTCGATTTATCCACACCCGGCGCTGCCGCCCGCCTTCGCGCTGATGAGCCTGGTGTTGGGGCTGAACCTGCTGGCCGACGGGCTGCGCGAAGAAAGCCTGAGGGACTGAGCGATGCGGACGGGCCCGACACGCACCCCGCGAAAGGAGTGAAGCATGACCAAGTGGGATTACGACGGCCCGATCCTGGAGATCGAGAACCTGTCGATCAGCTTCTTCACCCGCCTGCGCGAGATCCCGGCGGTGATGGATTTCTCCTGCACCGTGCAGCCGGGCGAGGCGATGGGCCTGGTGGGCGAGTCGGGCTGCGGCAAGTCCACCGTGGCGCTGGGCGTGATGCAGGACCTTGGCGTCAACGGGCGCATCGTGGGCGGCAGCATCAGGTTCAAGGGACGCGACCTGAACGAAATGACGCGTGACGAGCTGCGCGGCATCCGCGGCAGCGAGATCGCGATGATCTACCAGGAGCCGATGGCCAGCCTCAACCCGGCCATGCCGATCGGCAAGCAGCTGATGGAAGTGCCGATGATCCACGAGGGCGTGTCGGAGCGGGAAGCGCGCGAGATGGCGCTTCAGGTGGTGGCCGACGTGCGCCTGCCCGACCCCGAGCGCATCCTCAAGGCCTATCCGCACCAGATGTCCGGCGGCCAGCAGCAGCGCATCGTCATTGCCATGGCGCTGATGTCCAAGCCGGCGCTGCTGATCCTGGACGAGCCGACCACCGCGCTGGATGTCACCGTCGAGGCCGGAATCGTCGATCTGGTCAAGGATCTGGGCAAGAAATACGGCACCTCGATGCTGTTCATCAGCCACAACCTCGGCCTGATCCTGGAAACCTGCGACCGGCTTTGCGTGATGTATTCGGGCGAGGCGGTCG
>JBAVQZ010000604.1:0-2286 GCA_049694515.1 Paracoccaceae bacterium
ATCTTCCTGTCCGAGCAGACGCTCCGCGGGGTCCGGACGATCATCGTCAGAGGCGCGCGCAACCAGCGCAGCAGCCGCCGTTAAAGCTCCACCACCGTCACGTTGCTGCCCTTGGCAGCCAGCGCAAGCTCGCCGTTGCACAAACGCAGCGCGTCCTTGCCGAACACCTCGGCGCGCCAGCCCCTGAGCGCGGGTAAGTCACGCTGCCCCGCCGCGATCGCGTCCAGATCGGCAGCGTTGGCGATCAGCTTCTGCGCCACCGCCTCTTTCTCGGCCTTGGATTTCAGCAGCACGCGCAACAGATCGGCGAGCGCCGGATTCACCTGCAGCTTGTCGTTTGTCTTGTCGGGCCGCGGATAGTCCTCGGGCGACATCTCCATCGCGGTCTTGACCGCCGCCAAGATTCCCTCGGCGATCTCGCCCCGCCGCGCCTCGCGCAACAGCAGGCGCGAGCGGGACAGATCGTTCACGCTCTGCGGCTTGGTCGAGGCCAGCTCCAGCAGCGCGTCGTCCTTGAAAACCCTGTTGCGGGGCACGTTGCGCGACTGGGCATACCCCTCGCGGAACCGCGCCAACTCGCGCACGACGGCCAGGAACTTGCCGGAATTGGTGCGGGTCTTGACCCGTCTCCACGCCTCCGACGGCTCCACGATATACGTCGCCGGGTCGGTCAGAACGGCCAGCTCCTCGCCCAGCCACTTGTTGCGCCCGCTCTGCTTCAGCTCCGCGTCGAGATGCTCATAGATCACCCGCAGATGGGTGACGTCCGCCAACGCATAGGTCTTCTGCGCGTCCGAAAGCGGACGGCGCGACCAGTCGGTGAAGCGCGAGGTCTTGTCCAGGGGCGCCTTGGCGATCTTGCGCACAAGCGTCTCGTACCCGGCCTGGTCGCCGAAGCCGCAGACCATCGCCGCCACCTGCGTGTCGAAAAGCGGCTCGGGAAAGACGCCGCCCTCGACATAAAAGATTTCGAGATCCTGCCGGGCCGCATGGAACACCTTGACCACGCCGGTATCCCGGAACAGGTCATAGAGCGGGTCAAGCGACAACCCGTCCGCAAGCGGATCGACCAGCACCGCCTCGCCGTCCCCGGGCAGGGCCAGCTGCACCAGGCAAAGCTTGGCGTAATAGGTCCGCTCGCGCAGAAATTCCGTGTCTACAGTGACATAGGGGCCTTTCTTCGCCTCGGCGCAGAAGGTTGCCAGTTCATCGGTCTTGGTAAGTGTTCTCATTCAGGCCGCTGTTCTTTCGTGCATTCTTGAGCGTCCGGGGCCCGTCCGCTCTGCCGGTTTAGGCAATCGGACGACGAAAGAAAAGGCCTCACGGCAGAAAGACCGGGCTGCGATCACCCGACGCGAAACGGCGCAGCACCGCGGGGTAGAGCCGGTGCTCCATCGGCAGCACCCGCGCGGCCAGGGTTTCCGGCGTATCGCCCGGCAGGACGGGCACCCGCGCCTTGCCCAGGATCGGCCCGCCGTCCAGCTCGGCGGTGACCTCGTGCACGGTACAGCCATGTTCGGAATCACCGGCCTCCAGCGCGCGGGCATGGGTATGCAGGCCGCGGTATTTCGGCAGAAGGGAGGGGTGGATGTTCAGCATCCGCCCGGCCCATCTTTCGATGAACTCCGGCGTCAGGATACGCATGAAGCCCGCCAGGCACAGGATGTCGGGCCGGGCCTTCTCCAACTCGTCCTGCAAAGCCGCCTCGAACGCGGCGCGATCCTTGCCGAAGACGCGGTGATCGACCGACGCTGTGGGGATGCCAAGCGCCTCGGCACGCTTCAGCCCCCCTGCCCCGGGATCGTTCGACAGCACCAGCACCGGACGCGCCGGGTGATCGCCCACCATGCTTTCGGCCAGCGCAATCATGTTCGAGCCGCCGCCGGAAATCAGAATCGCCACGCGCTTGGTCAAAGCAGACGCCCGGAATAGTGGATGCCCGCGCCCTCGCCCACCGTGCCGATGCAGAACACGGTTTCGCCCTCACCCTCCAGCAGCGCGGCCAGCGCGTCGGCCCGGTCGGGCGCCACCGCCAGAACCATTCCGACCCCGGCATTGAAGGTCTTGAGCAGTTCGCCCTCGGCCATGCCACCGGTCTCGGCCAGCCAGCGGAACACCGGCGGAAGCGGCCATGCGCCAAGGTCGATCTCGGCGCCCAGCCCCTCGGGCAGGACGCGCGGCAGGTTCTCGGTCAACCCGCCCCCGGTGATATGCGCCAGCGCATGAACACCGCCGGCGCGGACCGCCGCCAGCGCGGGACGCACGTAAAGCCGCGTGGGCGTCAGC
>JBAVQZ010000605.1:0-3024 GCA_049694515.1 Paracoccaceae bacterium
TTGCGGCCCGTCAGCCAGTAGATCGCCAGCCCCAGCGGGCCGGAATAGAGCACGGTGAAAAGCCAGACGACCTTCATCAGCGACATCAGGTGGCTGTTGTTCCGGCGCAGGTCGTGGACCAGCAGGACCACGCTGGGCAGCATCAGCGCCGCCCAGGCGATCAGGAACGCGGGTTGGGAAATCGCGTCGGAGATGCGTTGCAAATCCCCTCCTTGCCATCGAATGCCCGATGGGTACGAGGCTCAACGCGCCAAGAGGCCCGCGGTTCCCGGAATGCAACCACGGACCCGTTTGCGTTCAGGCGTGGATCGCGCCGTCGCCGCAGGCCAGCGCGGCTTCGCGCACCGCTTCGGAATAGGTCGGGTGCGCGTGGCAGGTCAGCGCCAGATCCTGCGCCGCGGCGCCGAACTCCATCGCCACGCAGACCTCGTGGATAAGATCGCCCGCCGAGGGCCCGATGATATGCGCGCCCAGGATGCGGTCGGTTTCCTTGTCCGCGAGGATCTTCACGAAGCCGTCGCCAGCGAAGTTTGCCTTGGCCCGGCCGTTGCCCATGAAGGAAAACTTGCCGACCTTGAAGGCGCGGCCCTCCTCCTTGAGCTGCTCCTCGGTCTTGCCCACGGCGGCGACCTCGGGGTGGGTGTAGATCACGCTGGGGATGACACCGTAATTCACATGGCCCGCCTTGCCGGCGATCACCTCGGCCACGGCCATGCCCTCGTCCTCGGCCTTGTGGGCCAGCATCGGGCCGGTGATGGCGTCGCCGATGGCATAGACGCCCTTGACGTTCGTGGCCCAGTGCGCGTCCGTCTTGATCTGGCCGCGCTTTTCCATCTCGACGCCCAGCTTTTCGAGGCCCAGCCCGTCGGTGAAGGGCTTGCGCCCGGTGGCGACCAGAACCACGTCGGCGTCCAGCGTGTGCTCGCTGTCGTCCTTCTTCAGCTTGTAGGTGACCTTGGCCTTGGTCTTGAGCGCTTCGACGCCCTGCACGGCGGCGCCGAGGATGAATTCGAGGCCCTGTTTCTTCAGCAGTCGCTGGAAACTCTTGCAAACCTCGCCGTCCATGCCGGGGGTGATCTGGTCGAGGTATTCCACCACCGTCACCTCGGCCCCCAGCCGGGAATAGACCGAGCCCATTTCCAGCCCGATCACGCCCGCGCCGATCACGACCATCTTCTTGGGAACCTTGGGTAATTCAAGCGCGCCGGTGGAGGTGACGACGACCTTCTCGTCCACCTCGACACCGGGCAGCGAGGACGCTTCGGAGCCGCTGGCGACGACGATGTTCTTCGCCTCGTGCACATCCTTGCCGACCTTGACCTTGCCCGCCTCGGGGATGGTGGCCCAGCCCTTGATCCAGTCCACCTTGTTCTTCTTGAACAGGAATTCGATGCCCTTGGTATTCTGGCCGATCACGTCGTCCTTGTAGGCCTGCATCTGTTTCCAGTCCACCGAGGGGCTTTTGCCCTTCAGCCCCATCTTGGTGAAATTCTCCTCGGCCTCGTGCAGCATGTGGCTGGCGTGCAGCAGCGCCTTGGAGGGGATGCAGCCCACGTTCAGGCATGTGCCGCCAAGCGTTTCGCGCCCCTCGACGCAGGCGGTCTTCAGCCCCAGTTGGGCGCAGCGGATGGCGCAGACATAGCCGCCGGGGCCGCTGCCGATCACGATCACATCATAATTTGCCATGTCTCGTTTCCTTCGCGTTTTCGGGATGCACAGCGCGTGCACAGGTCATGCACATCCCATGCATACGGATTTCGTCAGATCAAGGCCATGACCAGCATGGCGAAAGTGGCGAGGAAGCCAACCGCCCATATGGCCGAACGCCAGGGCGTCCAGCCGAAGGCGTAGGCCGGGATGTAGAGAATCCGCGCGCCGAGATAGGTCCAGGCGCAGGTCTGGGTGATCGCGCCGGACTTGCCGCCCAGGGTCACGACGGTGACGGTGAGGGTGAACAGGATCAGCCCCTCGAAGTGATTGTCCATCGCGCGTTTCAGCCGCGCGGTGCGGGGCGAGAGCGGGCGCGGAAGGTCGGCGTCGCGCGGGCCGGCGGTATAGCCGGTGCCAAGCTCCAGATTCGCGGGGATGGCGAACAGCGCGTATTGCACGATTTGCAGCAGCGCGGCGAGGGCGAGGGCGGTGAGTTCGGGGGTCATCATCGGCGCATCCATTCAAAGTGTCCGCCCGGGACGATGTCCCGGGCAGCGCCCGACCCTCCCCCCGGGAGGGCGCTTCTCGCCCACCCAGGGTCGGGCGTTGCCCTGGGGCCTGTGCGAAAACATCGCCGCCTCGGTGCGTTACAGATCCATCAATAGCCGCCGCGGATCCTCCAGCGCCTCTTTCACGCGCACCAGGAAGGTCACCGCGCCCTTGCCGTCGACGACCCGGTGATCGTAGCTGAGCGCCAGATACATCATCGGACGGCTCTTGATCTCGCCGTTCACGACCATCGGGCGTTCCTGGATCTTGTGCATGCCCAAAATGCCGGATTGCGGCGGGTTCAGGATCGGTGAGGACATCAGCGAGCCATAGACCCCGCCGTTGGAGATGGTGAAGGTGCCGCCCTGCATCTCGGCCATGGAAAGCTTGCCGTCGCGGGCGCGGGCGCCCAGCTCGTTGATCTTCTTCTCGATCTCGGCAAAGCTCATCTGGTCGGCGTCGCGCACCACCGGCACGACAAGGCCGGTGGGCGTGCCCACGGCGATGCCCATATGAACGAAGTTCTTGTAGACGACGTCGGTGCCGTCGATCTCGGCGTTGACCTCGGGCACCTCTTTCAGGGCGTGGCAGCAGGCCTTGGTGAAGAAGGACATGAAGCCCAACTTGACGCCGTGCTTCTTCTCGAACAGGTCCTTGTATTCCTTCCTGAGCGCCATGGTCTCGGTCATGTCCACCTCGTTATAGGTGGTCAGCATGGCGGCGGTGTTCTGCGCGTCCTTCAGGCGGCGGGCGATGGTTTGGCGCAGCCGGGTCATCTTTACCCGTTCCTCGCGCGCGGCGTCCTGCGCGGCCACGGGCGCGCGG
>JBAVQZ010000606.1:0-3285 GCA_049694515.1 Paracoccaceae bacterium
CGCCACATCCATCCGTAGCGAGAGTGCTGGCGAAGATGTCGCAGGACCTATCCGACTGGCAAGTCGCGTTCTGGTGGTCGGCACCCAATGGGTGGCTCGATGGGGGGGCTCCCGAAGACCACCTCGACGATCCGGCCGCTCTCGTCGATGCGGTGCAGCAGTTGACCAATCCGTCGTAAGCCTTCGGGGAGGGCCGTCTTTCTGGCTTGAGGCTCACGGTGTAGGTCCGACGCTATGTCCGACCATAGATACAGACCTGAAGTCGAGATCCTTTCTGTCACCGATACCGGGCGCCGCCGGCGCTGGACGGATGAAGAGAAAGTGCGCATCGTTGAAGAAAGCCTTGGCGGTCGAGGGCGTGTTGCCGAGACAGCCCGGCGTCATGATATCGGCCGCACCCTGCTGGTGCGCTGGCGTCGCCAATACCGCGAAGGCAGGCTGACGGGCGGCGAGGCGCGACCGCAGTTCACACCGTTGGCGATCGCCGCTCCTGAGGAAGCCGAGGATCATGGCGAGCCGTTTGCACCGGTCCCGACGCCAGCGACAGCCCAGGCCCAGATGGCGGATATTGCCCTGGCGAATGGTCGTCGCCTGTCCGTGGCGGTCACGATTGATCCGATGGTGCTGGAGCGCCTCGTGCAAGCCCTGGATCCGTCATGATCGCCTTCCCGGCGGGGGTGCGCGTGTGGATTGCAGGCGGGGTGACCGACATGCGGCGCGGCATGAACACCCTGGCGCTGACGGTGCAGCAGGGGCTCGGGCGCGATCCGCATGCGGGCGAGATATTCTGTTTCCGCGGGCGCAAGGGCGACCTGGTCAAGCTGCTTTGGCATGACGGGGTCGGCATGTCGCTCTACACCAAGCGGCTGGAGGCCGGGAAGTTCATCTGGCCGACAAGCGGAAGCGGCGAGGCGGTGCAGATTTCTGCGGCCCAGCTCGGCTATCTCCTGGAGGGGATCGACTGGCGCAATCCACGCTGGACGCAACGCCCTGCAAAGGCGGGATAAATCGACCTCTCCAGCCTTATTTGCATGGGCTTTCCGATGCCGGCATGGTAGGTCTTGGCCATGTCGAACAAGGCTTTCGAGATCGCCAGATTGCGCGCCGCGCTTGCGGCCTCGGAAGCCCGTGCCGAAGCCGCAGAGAGCGAACTGGCGCAGGCCCGGGCGGTGGTGTCGACCTCCGAGGCGATGATCAAGCATCTCCGGCTCGAAATCGCCAAGCTCCGGCGCGAGCAGTATGGCCGCAGCTCCGAACGCCGTGCCCGACTGATCGACCAGATGGAGTTGCAGCTCGAGGAACTCGAAGCCGCGGCCACCGAAGACGAGATCGCCGCCGAGAAGGTGACGAAGACCACGACCGTCGCGGGGTTTGAGCGCCGCCGCCCGGCACGCAAGCCCTTCCCGGAGCATCTGCCGCGCGAGCGCGTGGTGATCGCGGCGCCCACGGCCTGTTCCTGCTGCGGCTCGGATCGCATCGTCAAGATGGGCGAGGACATCACCGAGACGCTCGAGGTTATTCCCCGGCGGTGGAAGGTGATCCAGACCGTCCGCGAGAAGTTCACCTGCCGGACCTGCGAGAAGATCTCGCAACCGCCGGCACCCTTCCACGCCACGCCGCGCGGATGGGCTGGCCCGAACCTGCTGGCGACGATCCTCTTTGAGAAGTTCGGGCAGCATCAGCCGTTGAACCGCCAGGCCGAGCGCTATGCCCGGGAAGGCGTCGATCTCAGCCTGTCGACCCTCGCCGACCAGGTTGGCGCCTGTGTCGCCGCGCTGGAGCCGATCCATGCGTTGATCAGTGCCCATGTTCTGGATGCCGACCGCTTGCATGGCGACGATACGACAGTGCCGCTGTTGGCGAAGGGCGGGACACGAACGGCGCGGCTCTGGACCTATGTCAGGGATGACCGACCCTTTGCCGGCGGCGCACCGCCCGCGGCGCTGTTCCACTTCTCTCGTGACCGCGAAATGACCCACCCCAACCGGCATCTCGCCGGATGGCAGGGGGTACTCCAGGCTGACGCTTATAGCGGCTACAACGATCTATACCGCGAAGACCGTGAGCCGGGGCCGGTCAGCAGCGCGCTGTGCTGGAGCCACGCCCGGCGCAAGTTCTTCGAGCTCGCCGACATCAAGGGAATTGTCCGCAAGGGCAAGCCTGCCCATGACATATCGCCGGTGGCGCTGGAAGCGGTGACGCGGATCGACGCGATCTTCGACATCGAACGCGACATCAATGGTCTGTCCGTCGAAGAACGGCATGCCATCCGGCAGCGGCTGTCCCGCCCTCAGGTCGAGGCATTGCACGACTGGATGCTCACGGAGCGCGACAGGATGTCGAAGCACAACCCGGTCGCCAAGGCGATCAGCTACATGTTCACGAAGGACCGCTGGACGGCCTTCACCCGCTTCCTCGACGACGGTCGGATCTGTCTGACAAACAACGCCGCGGAGCGGGCGCTGCGCGGTGTCGCCCTTGGCCGGAAGTCCTGGCTCTTCGCCGGCTCCGAGCGCGGCGGTGACCGCGCCGCCTTCATGTATTCCCTGATCGTCACCGCCAAGATGAACGATGTCGATCCTCAGGCCTGGCTCGCCGATGCCCTCGCCCGGCTGCCCGGCACGACGGCCTCCCGGGTGCTCGACCTGCTGCCCTGGAATTGGAATCCTCAAACAGAACACTGCCAAGCCGCCTGACCGCGGCCCACGCCGGATGGTTACACCTGTTTTTGCATGGCTCGTTCTACACCGTTACGCGGTCCAGCGCTCCTCTAGTGGTGCCTCCAGGAGGTCGGAGATGGAACAGAAATCGAACTTCCGCTGGGCTCAGGTCAATCGGGCGCTGGCAATGGGGATAGTCCAAGTTCCTTCAGAAACGCGTTGTGCTTCGCAGTTGGCGCGGCGCTACGCGATGAACGCCAACCTGATCTTCAAGGGGCTGCGGGATTCGCGCTATGCGCCGGAGCCCCCGGCAGAGCCGGATGCGGCTTGTTTTCTGCCGGTTGAGATTGTCGAACCGCCAAGTGACCCTGTGGCGCCGCCCGGTCTGCGCAGCGCATCTTGCAGTCTAAAACGGTCGCGGGCCAACTGTCATCGCGGCGGATGTCGGCGGGAACAATACTCAGGGTCTCGGAGTTCGGCGTGCATGCTCGTCTCGCCATCAAGCCACGCGAGTGTTTCTTTCACGACCGGGGGCATGCTGTCAGGTCTGCCGCAAATTTCGTCTCGAGCCGCTTCTCCGATTCTCTTCGCCTCCGGGTTTACCGAGTTCGAGTAACAGTAGTGC
>JBAVQZ010000607.1:0-2250 GCA_049694515.1 Paracoccaceae bacterium
GCACCGGATCGCCGGTGAAGACCAGCGAGATCGTGCCGTATTCCGGATGCTCGGGGTCCTGCGCCACGACCGTAGTGGTGGTTTCGTCGCTGGTATGGCCCACGACCATCTTTGCCCGGTCAAGATCGACCTTCGGCGCGAGAATCAGGCTGAGCGGCGTGCGCTGCAGGGGATACTGTTCTGGCGGCTGGTTGGACTTGGGATCGAAGATCGCCACCTGCCCGCCGCCGGCCATGACAAGCGCGTCGTTGGGCGGCTCGTATTCGAACCTCGCCCGTCCGGGCCGCTTGATGAACAGCTTGCCCGTCGAGATCGAGCCGTCCGCATTGACCTGCGTGAAGGGCGACTCGGCGGTGATGAAGCTGTTGAGATAGGACGAGATCGCGGACAACGGAATCCGATCAGCCATCGCGGGCAGGGCGAAAAGGGCCGCAATGGCGGCCAGAAGGGCAAGACGCAGGCGTTTCATGACCTCAATCTATGCGCTCGCCCGCGCCTTTGCACCCTCCATCCGCTCACGAAACGGCGACGGGCGGATCAATGCTGCTCGGGCACAAGGATCTCGCGCTTGCCGACATGGTTGGCCTGGCTCACGACGCCCTGCTCCTCCATCTGCTCGACCAGCCGCGCGGCCTTGTTGTAGCCGATGGCCAGCTTGCGCTGGATGTAGGAGGTCGAGCATTTGCGGTCCTTCAGCACGATCTGGACCGCGGTATCGTACAGCGCATCCTCCATATCCGTGTTCCCGCCCAGGCCCAGCACCAGGTCGATGTCGCTCTCCTTGTCCTCGTCCGGGCCGTCCAGCACGCTTCCGACATAATCGGGGGGACCATAAGCCTTGAGGTAATTGACGATCTCCTCGACCTCCTCGTCGGACACGAAGGGGCCGTGAACACGGGTGATCTTGGCCCCGCCCGCCATATAGAGCATGTCGCCCATGCCCAGAAGCTGCTCGGCGCCCTGCTCGCCCAGGATGGTGCGGCTGTCGATCTTGCCGGTCACCTGGAAACTGATCCGCGTCGGGAAGTTCGCCTTGATCGTACCGGTGATGACATCGACCGAGGGGCGCTGCGTGGCCATGATCAGGTGGATGCCACTGGCCCGCGCCATCTGGGCCAGACGCTGGATGCAGGCCTCGATCTCCTTGCCGGCGACCATCATCAGGTCGGCCATCTCGTCCACGATCACCACGATATAGGGGATGGTCTCGGGCGCGAATTCCTCGGTCTCGAAGACGGGTTCGCCGGTTTCGTCGTCAAAGCCGGTCTGGACCGTGCGCTTGAACATCTCGCCCTTTGCCTGCGCCTCGCGCACGCGGCCGTTGTAGCCGTCGATGTTGCGAACGCCCATCTTCGACATCTTGCGATACCGCTCCTCCATCTCGCCGACGACCCATTTCAGGGCGACGACCGCCTTCTTGGGGTCGGTCACCACGGGCGACAGAAGATGCGGAATGCCGTCATAGACCGAAAGCTCCAGCATCTTGGGGTCGATCATGATCAGCCGGCACTCTTCTGGCGTAAGCTTGTAAAGAAGGCTCAGGATCATGGTGTTGATCGCCACCGACTTGCCCGAGCCCGTCGTCCCCGCGATCAGCAGATGGGGCATCTTGGACAGGTTCGCCACGACCGGGTCGCCGCCGATATCCTTGCCCAGCGCCAGCGGCAGCTTCATGTTGCTGTCGCCGAAATCGCGCGCCGACAGGATCTCGCGCAGGATCACCTTCTCGCGGCTGGCATTGGGCAGTTCGATCCCGATCACCGAACGGCCCGGCACGGTCGAGACGCGCGCCGACAGCGCCGACATCGAACGCGCGATGTCGTCGGCCAGCCCGATAACGCGGCTGGCCTTCAGGCCCGGCGCGGGTTCCAGTTCGTACATCGTCACCACCGGGCCGGGGCGGACGCTGACGATCTCGCCCTTGACGCCGTAATCGTCCAGCACGTTTTCCAGCATCCGCGCATTCTCCTCCAGCGCCTCGTCGCTGAGATGCAGGCGTGTGATGCTGGACGGACTGGTCAGCAGCGACAATGGCGGAAGCTCGTATTCCGCTGCCGTTTCATCGAAGGCCAGCTTGGGCTGCGCCTCTTCCTGCGCACGGCGGGACGGCTGCACCGGCCGCGCCGGTGGGTGCTGCACGACCTTGCGCGGCTGTGCAACCGGAATCTCGGGCGCCGGGGTATCCGGGGCCCATTCCTCGGTGAGGACATCATCCCCTTCGACCTGCCACTCCGGCGCCAGGCGCTGCGG
>JBAVQZ010000608.1:0-1597 GCA_049694515.1 Paracoccaceae bacterium
GTTCCAAGGACCGCCCGTTCCGGGCGAAGATGTGCGCGGCGCTCCATGCCGGGGCGGGGTGCCTCGGGCGGGAGTATCCGGGCCGGAAAAAAGCCGCCCCGTAGGGCGGCTTTGAGATGTGCCGGCCGCGGTGCCGGTTCAGATGAGCTTACCCATCGCGACGGCCGTATCGGCCATGCGGTTGGAGAAGCCCCATTAGTTGTCGTACCAGGACAGGATCCGCACCATGTTGCCATCCATCACCTTGGTCTGGTCAAGGTGGAAGATCGAGGAATGCGGATCGTGGTTGAAGTCGATCGAGACGTTGGGCTGATCGGTGTAACCCAGCACGCCCTTCAGCGGGCCGTCGGCGGCGGACGTGATCGCGGCGTTGATCTCTTCGATATCGGTGGCCTTGCCGGCCTCGAACACCAGGTCAACGACCGACACGTTGGGCGTGGGCACGCGGATCGCCACGCCGTCCAGCTTGCCGTTCAGTTCGGGCAGGACCAGCCCCACGGCCTTGGCGGCGCCGGTCGAGGTGGGGATCATGCTCATCGCGGCGGCGCGGGCGCGGTAGAGATCCTTGTGCATCGTGTCCAGCGTCGGCTGGTCGCCGGTATAGCTGTGGATCGTGGTCATGAAGCCGCGATTGATGCCGACGGCGTCGTTCAGCACCTTGGCCACCGGGGACAGGCAGTTGGTGGTGCAGGAGGCATTCGACACGACATGATCGTCGGCGGTCAGAGTCTCGTGGTTGACGCCGAAGACGATGGTCTTGTCCGCGCCGCTTGCCGGGGCCGAGACCAGAACCCGCTTGGAGCCGTTTTCCAGGTGCAGCGCGGCCTTGTCGCGGGCGGTGAAGATGCCGGTGCATTCCAGCGCGATGTCCACGTCGCCCCAGGGCAGGTCCTTGGGGTCGCGGATCGCGGTCACCCGGATCGGGCCGCGGCCGACGTCGATCGTGTCATCGGTGGTGGTGACGGTGCCGGGGAACCTTCCATGCACGCTGTCGAAGCGGATCAGGTGGGCATTGGTCTCGACCGGGCCCAGATCGTTGATGGCCACCACCTCGATATCGGTGCGGCCCGACTCCACGATCCCGCGCAGCACATTGCGCCCGATGCGTCCGAAGCCGTTGATTGCAACCTTGATGGTCATGGGGGTCCTCGCTCTGATGAAATGTTCTGCGCCACAATGAGAATTCGGCGCGTGAGGTCAACCGGAACTGCCGCAACCGCGACGGAATCAGCGCCAAAAGGCGATGTATTCGGTCAGGTCGGCGAATTTCTTGCCGAGAAAAACGGATGCGGTCCAGTCATTGAACCAGTAGTCGGCGCACAGGGCCGCGACAATGACGATGAACAGGAAGACTGCAATCCGGTCGGTCATTGGCCTGGTCCTCGGGATGTGATCCGCGCCCGCCGGGCGGGCGCGGGATGGTCATCGCCCGTCACAGCAGTGAACGGACCTTTTCGGCCACGGCCTCGGCGGTGATGCCGAAATGCGCGTAAAGCTCGTCCGCTGGGGCAGAGGCGCCAAAGCTGTCCATCCCGACGAAGCCCGCTTTCGCCTCGCGCCCGCGCTCGCCCAGAAGCCACTGGTCCCAGCCCTGGCG
>JBAVQZ010000609.1:0-10525 GCA_049694515.1 Paracoccaceae bacterium
CATCCGCACGCGCGCCATCACGCGCCGCGCGGGAAACCCGAATTCAGAGAGCGCCGCGCCCAGCAGGCTGTTCAGCTCGAAGCAATAGCCGCCGCGCCGGCCCGCCACGATCTTGTCCCATATCGCCTCGGGGGCGAGGGCGGGCTCGATCCCCATCAGCGGGTCGATATTCTCGAACGGAACGGCGGCAAGCTGCGCCGCCTGAAGCGCGGCCAGCCCCGCCGCGGTGGCCGGAACATTCGTAAGCCCGATGCGCGCCAGATAGGCCGAACGGTCGAAATGGGTCATCGCCTGCGATCCTTTCCGCGAAAACAGTCTGCGGAAATGCATACGCAGGCTCAGGCGCGCGCGCTGTCAGGAATGCGACGCGCCGGTGTTCGCTTTCGGGCCGGATCAGCCTGCCGCGCGGGCCTGCCGCTTGCGCTCATGCGGGTCGAGGAAGCGCTTGCGCAGCCGGATCGCGTTGGGCGTGACCTCGACCAACTCATCGTCGTCGATGTAGGAAATCGCGGCCTCCAGCGGCAGGCGGACGGGCGTGGTCAGGCGCACCGCCTCGTCCGTGCCGCTGGCGCGCACGTTGGTCAGCTTCTTGCCCTTGAGGGGGTTCACCTCGAGGTCGTTCTCGCGGCTATGCTCGCCGATGATCATGCCCTCATAGACCGGCTCTTGCGCGCCGATGAACATCTTGCCCCGGTCCTCCAGGTTGAACAGCGCATAGGCGACCGACGTGCCGTTCTCGATCGACACCAGGACGCCGGCGCGGCGGCCCGGGATCGGCCCCTTGTAGGGCGCCCATTCGTGGAACACGCGGTTCATGACGCCAGTTCCGCGTGTGTCGGTCAGAAACTCGCCGTGATAGCCGATCAGCCCGCGCGAAGGTACATGCGCGATGATCCGCGTCTTGCCGGCGCCCGCCGGTTTCATCTCGACCAGATCGCCCTTGCGGGGGCCGGTGATCTTCTCGATCACCGCGCCGGAGAATTCGTCATCCACGTCGATGGTGACTTCCTCGACCGGTTCCATCCGTTCGCCGTTGATCTCACGGAACAATACCTGGGGCCTGGAAATCGAAAGCTCGAAGCCCTCGCGACGCATGTTTTCGATCAGCACGCCCATTTGCAGTTCGCCGCGGCCCGCGACCTCGAACGCCTCGCCGCCCGGCGTGTCGGTGACATGGATGGCCACGTTCGACTCGGCTTCTTTCATCAGGCGTTCGCGGATCACCCGGCTTTGCACCTTCTTGCCGTCGCGGCCCGCCAAGGGGCTGTCATTGATGCCGAAGGTCACGGTGATGGTCGGCGGGTCGATGGGCTGGGCGTCCAGCGGTTCTTCCACCGCCAGCGCGCAGATCGTGTCGGCCACTGTGGCCTTGGACATTCCCGCGATCGAGACGATGTCGCCGGCGACGGCCTCGTCGATGTCCTGCGGGGCGAGGCCGCGGAACGCCTGGATCTTGGTCACGCGGAACCGTTCGATCTTCTGGCCGATGCGCGAAAGCGCCTGAACGGTTGCGCCGACCTTCAGCTTGCCGGTCTCGACCCGGCCGGTCAGGATGCGTCCCAGAAAGGGATCGCTGCCCAGCGTGGTCGCGAGCATGCGGAAATCGTCGTCCTGGTGGGCCAGCTGGCGCGGCTTGGGCACGTGGTTGACGATCAGGTTGAAAAGCGCGTCGAGGTTCTTGCGCGGCCCGTCAAGCTCGGCATCGGCCCAGCCGGAGCGGCCCGAGGCATAAAGATGTGGGAAGTCGAGCTGGTCGTCATCGGCATCCAGGTTGGCGAAAAGGTCGAACACCTCGTTCAGCGCGCGGTCGGGCTCGGCGTCGGGCTTGTCCACCTTGTTGAGCACAACGATCGGGCGCAGGCCCAGGGCCAGAGCCTTCGACGTGACGAACTTGGTCTGCGGCATCGGCCCTTCGGCCGCGTCCACAAGCAGCACCACGCCATCGACCATCGACAGAATCCGTTCGACCTCGGCGCCGAAATCGGCGTGGCCGGGGGTGTCCACGATGTTGATCCGCGTGCCGTGCCATTCCAGCGATGTGCACTTGGCCAGGATCGTGATGCCGCGCTCGCGCTCAAGGTCGTTGGAATCCATGGCGCGTTCGGCCACGTTCTGGTTCGCCCGAAACGCGCCGGACTGTTTGAGAAGTTCATCGACCAGCGTGGTTTTGCCATGGTCGACATGCGCGATGATCGCGATATTGCGAAGGTCCATTGGGGCCTGCCTGAATAGAACAGATGAAGAGGTTGGCGCCGCGATACAGGCTAACCCCGCGAAAGGCCAGAGAGGAAACGCGGTTCAGTGTGGCGAGGCCTTTGAAAAGACCTGAATCACCACGATCCCTGCGATGATCATGCCCATGCCCAAGGCCGCGGGCAGATCGATCTTCTGGCCGAACAGCAGATAGGCAATGAGGGCGATGAAAACAATGCCGAGCCCCGACCAGATGGCATAGACGATGCCGACCGGCATGTATTTCAGCGCCAGCGCCATGAACCAGAAGGAAAGGCCATAGCCCGCCACCACCACAAGCGACGGCAAAGGGCGCGTGAATTGCTGGCTGAGCTGAAGCGCCATGGTGCCGATGGTTTCGGTCACGATGGCAATGAGCAGATAGACATAAGCTGCGGGCATGGGCGAGGATCCGTTAAATGAAAGGCGGGGGCCGAAACCCCCGCCCCGTTTGCTTAGCGCGGCCCGGATCAGCCGGCCAGCGCCTTGTTCAGGTTCTCGTCCACCTTTTCAAGGAACCCCATGGTGGTCAGCCATTTCTGATCGGGTCCGACCAGAAGCGCCAGATCCTTGGTCATGAATCCACTTTCGACCGTGTCCACGACAACCTTTTCGAGGGTCGTGGCATATGTCATCAGCGCATCGTTTCCGTCCAGCGTGGCGCGATGCTTGAGCCCGCCGGTCCAGGCGTAGATCGAGGCGATGGAGTTGGTCGACGTCTCTTCGCCCTTCTGATGCTGACGGTAATGCCGGGTGACGGTGCCATGGGCGGCCTCGGCCTCGACGACCTTGCCGTCGGGCGTCATCAACTGGCTGGTCATCAGCCCGAGCGAACCGAAGCCCTGCGCCACCGTGTCGGACTGCACGTCGCCGTCATAGTTTTTGCACGCCCAGACGTAGCCGCCCGACCATTTCATCGCCGAGGCCACCATATCGTCGATCAGGCGGTGCTCATAGGTGATCCCGGCCGCCTTGAACTTGTCGGCGAATTCGGTGTCGAACACTTCCTGGAACAGGTCCTTGAAGCGCCCGTCATAGGCCTTGAGGATGGTGTTCTTGGTCGAAAGATAGACCGGCCAGCCCATGCTGAGGCCATAGTTCATCGAGGCGCGGGCGAAATCGCGGATCGAGTCGTCGAGGTTGTACATCGCCATCGCCACCCCGGAAGAGGGCGCGTCGAACACCTCATGCTCGATCTCCTGGCCGTCATCGCCGACGAACTTGATGGTCAGCTTGCCCTTGCCCGGGAAGCGGAAGTCGGTCGCGCGGTACTGGTCGCCGTAGGCGTGACGGCCGATCACGATGGGCTTGGTCCAGCCCGGCACCAGGCGCGGCACGTTTTGGCAAATGATCGGCGCGCGGAACACGACGCCACCCAGGATGTTGCGGATGGTGCCGTTGGGACTGCGCCACATCTTCTTGAGGCCGAACTCTTCGACGCGCGCCTCGTCCGGGGTGATGGTGGCGCATTTGACGCCGACGCCGACCTCCTTGATCTTGTTGGCCGCGTCCACCGTGATCTGGTCGTCGGTGCGGTCGCGCTCCTGAATGCTGAGATCGTAGTAGAGCAGGTCGATGTCGAGATAGGGCAGGATCAGTTTCTTCTTGATGAAATCCCAGATGATCCTCGTCATCTCGTCGCCGTCGAGTTCGACGACCGGGTTTTCGACTTTGATCTTGGACATGCGCTGGCCCTCTTGATTTGAGTGAATCGATTGCGCGCGTCATAGCGCAAAGCGACCTCGTGCGAAAGATCGTATGCGAAGGTATACAGAATGCGGTTACAGACGGCGTCGATCATTCCCCAGGTGCGCGATTCGAAACGCCCCGGCACTGGCCGGGACGTATGGCCGGGGCAAGATCGCTCAGCGCGTCGTTTCGGTCATGCGCCGCCGCACATATTGCTCGACGGTGTCGATCATCGGATCCATGTAGGGATCCTCGAAGAAATGGCCGGCCTCGGGCACTTCTTCATGCGTGATGGTGATGCCCTTTTGCTCATGCAGCTTTTCGACCAGCGCGTAGGTGTCGGCCGGGGGCGCCACGCGATCGGCCGCGCCGTTGATGATCAGGCCCGAGCTGGGGCAGGGCGCCAGGAACGAGAAGTCGTACATGTTGGCGGGCGGCGAGACGCTGATGAAGCCAGTGATCTCGGGCCGGCGCATCAGAAGCTGCATGCCGATCCACGCGCCGAAGCTGAACCCTGCGACCCAGCAATGCTTGGCGTTCTGGTTCATCGACTGGAGGTAGTCCAGGGCCGAGGCCGCATCCGACAATTCGCCGACGCCCTGGTCATATTCGCCCTGGCTGCGCCCGACGCCGCGGAAATTGAAGCGCAGCACGGTAAAGCCCATCTTGTAGAAGGTGTAATGCAGGTTGTAGACGACCTTGTTGTTCATCGTGCCCCCGAATTGCGGATGCGGGTGCAGCATGATGGCGATGGGAGCGTCTTTTTCCTTTTGCGGATGGTAGCGGCCTTCAAGCCGTCCTTCTGGGCCGGGAAAGATGACCTCGGGCATTGGCGTCTCTTTGACTGCGGCCCCCCGGCAGGCAATTCTTGACGAATTCGCTCGGGCAACCTAGAACAATTCTAAATCCGGGGCAAACCGCGCCGGTTTCGGGTGGATAGCAACTAGTAATCCTTCCGCCCGCAGTCAACCATGTGTGAAGGAAAGCCGCATGAAACTCAGCACCAAGGGACGCTATGCGATGGTCGCGCTGGCCGACTTGGCGCTTCAGCCGGAAGGCGGCCTGACTTCCCTGGCCGAGATTTCGCGGCGGCAGAGCGTATCGCTGCCCTATCTGGAGCAGCTCTTCGTCAAGCTGCGCCGTGCGGGGCTGGTGGAATCGGTCCGGGGTCCCGGCGGCGGCTATCGGCTGGCGCGGCCCGCGGCAGAAATCCGGGTGGCGGATGTGCTTGGCGCAGTGGATGAGACCGTCAGCGCGATGCACACCGGCGCAGGTGCCTCCGGGGGCCTGTCTGGCACCAAGGCGCAGTCGCTCACCAACCGCCTGTGGGAGGGCTTGAGCGCCCAGGTTTATGTATTCCTCCACCAGACGCGGCTTTCCGACGTGGTCCAGAACGACCTGGCGCCGTGCCCGGCCGTGCCGAACCTGTTCGAAGTGGTGGACGAGTCATGAACCGGGCTGAGAGAAATGCGCGCCTGCGGCGCGAGGTGTTCTTCAGCATTTCGTGCGGCGGCGTCGGCGGCGGGAGAGTCCGCATCTGGAAGAAGGGGAGCGCGCCGTGAGCCGGGTGTATCTGGATCACAACGCGACCGCTCCGCTGCGGCCGGAGGCACGCGAATCGATGATCGCGGCGATGGATGTCGTGGGCAACCCGTCCTCGGTCCATGCCGAGGGGCGCGCGGCCAAGGCCGTTGTGGAGAAGGCCCGCGGGCAGGTGGCCGCCGCCCTGGGGTGCAAGCCCGGCGAGGTGATCTTCACCAGTGGCGCGACCGAGGCGGCCGCGGTTCTGGGCATGGTGCCAGAGGGGCATGACGTCTATGTGCAGGACACGGCGCATGACTGTCTGTGGTCGCATGTGAACATGACGAATGCCGACACGCGGCCCGAGGGGCCGGGGCACACCCTGGCGATGGGCCTGGCCAACAGCGAAACGGGAGTGGTCACCGCGCCGGCCGGGAAAGAGAATGGGATGTGGCCTTACGGCCGGGCCCGCGCAAGCTGGCTTCTGCTGGACGTGGTGCAGGCGGTCGGCCGGATTCCCTTCGCCTTTTCCTGGAGCGGCGCGGACATGGCCATCGTCTCGGCCCACAAGATGGGCGGGCCCAAGGGAGTGGGCGCGCTGATCCTGCGCGAGGGGTTGGACATCACCCCCTGGATCACCGGCGGCGGGCAAGAGATGGGCCGGCGGTCCGGCACCGAAAACGTGATCGGTATCGCAGGCTTCGGCGCCGCAGCCGAGGCGGCGGTGAGGGATCTGGCCGACGGGGTCTGGGACAGGGTCGGAAAACTGCGCGACGGGCTGGAGGCGGCCATTGAGGATGGCGCAAAAGAGACTATTTTTGTCGGGAAAGGGGCGGAGCGCCTTCCCAACACTGCGTGCTTTGTTACGCCGGGCTGGAAAGGCGAGACGCAGGTGATGCAGATGGATCTTGCCGGGTTTGCGATTTCGGCCGGATCGGCCTGTTCCAGCGGAAAGGTGAAGACCAGTCGTGTCCTGCGCGCGATGGGCTTCGACGAGACGGCGGCGGGGTCGGCCATCCGGGTTTCGCTGGGCCCCGATACGACCGAGGACGAGATCATGCGCTTCGCGGAGGCCTGGCTGGCGCAGCACCGGAAATACCGCGCCCGCGCGGCGTGAGGCGAGAAACCGACGCAAGCGCCCCGATGGCGCAGAGAGGAAAGAGGATCATGGCGAGCCTTGAACAGACTGACGTGAAGGAAGGCGTGGACAAGGAGACGGTGGATACCGTCAAGTCCATGTCCGGCACCTACAAATACGGCTGGGAAACCGATATCGAGACGGATTACGCCCCGATGGGGCTGAACGAGGATATCGTCCGGTTGATCTCGGGGAAGAACGGCGAGCCGGAATGGATGACTGACTGGCGACTGGCGGCCTATCGCCGGTGGCTGGAAAAGGAAGAGCCGACCTGGGCGATGGTCGACTACCCCGAGATCGACTTCCAGAAGCAGTATTACTATGCCCGGCCAACTAGCATGCAGGAAAAGCCCAAGTCGCTGGACGAGGTGGACCCCAAGCTGCTGGCCACCTATGAAAAGCTGGGCATCCCGCTGAAGGAGCAGATGATCCTGGCCGGCGTCGAGGGCGCCGAGGAAACCCCGGCCGAGGCCCGCCGCGTGGCGGTGGACGCCGTGTTCGACAGCGTCAGCGTCGGCACCACCTTCCAGAAGGAACTGAAGAAGGCCGGCGTCATATTCTGCTCGATCTCCGAGGCGATCCGCGAGCATCCGGAGTTGGTGAAGAAATACCTCGGCTCCGTCGTGCCGCAATCGGACAATTTTTATGCCACGCTCAACAGCGCGGTATTCTCGGACGGCTCCTTCGTCTATGTGCCGCCGGGGGTGCGCTGCCCGATGGAACTGTCCACGTATTTCCGGATCAATGCCGAGAACACAGGCCAGTTCGAGCGGACGCTGATCATCGCCGACAAGGGCTCTTACGTCTCTTACTTGGAGGGATGCACCGCGCCGAAGCGCGACCAAGCGCAATTGCACGCGGCGGTTGTCGAGATCGTCGTCGAGGAAGACGCGGAAGTGAAATATTCCACGGTTCAGAACTGGTTCCCCGGTGACGAGAACGGCAAGGGCGGCATCTACAACTTCGTGACGAAGCGCGCCGATTGCCGCGGCGACCGGGCCAAGGTCATGTGGACGCAGGTCGAGACGGGATCTGCGGTGACGTGGAAATATCCGTCGTGCATCCTGCGGGGCAATGACAGCCAGGGCGAGTTCTATTCCATCGCCATCACCAACAACTGGCAGCAGGCAGATACCGGCACCAAGATGATCCACCTGGGGAAAAACACCCGCTCGCGGATCGTGTCGAAGGGGATCAGCGCAGGACACGCGCAGAACACCTATCGCGGGCTGGTGTCGATGCATCCGAAAGCCAAGAACAGCCGCAACTACACCCAGTGCGACAGCCTGTTGATCGGCAGCGAATGCGGGGCGCACACCGTCCCCTATATCGAGGTCAAGAACAACACCTCGCGCGTCGAACACGAGGCGACGACATCGAAGGTCGATGACGACCAGATGTTCTATTGCCGCTCGCGCGGGATGGACGAGGAAGAGGCCGTGGCGCTGGTCGTCAACGGGTTCTGCAAGGATGTGCTTCAGGCGCTGCCGATGGAGTTCGCCATGGAAGCGCAGCAACTGGTCGCGATTTCGCTGGAAGGCTCGGTGGGCTAGGGCCCTGCGCCGCTTGACCAAGGAACATGGCTCTGCCGCAGGCGGAGCGGGCAACGGATATGGATACGGACATGAACATGCTTGAGATCAAGAACCTGCACGTGAAACTCGAGGAAGAGGACAAGCCGATCCTCAAGGGGGTCGATCTGACGGTCGAGGCGGGCAAGGTGCACGCGATCATGGGGCCGAACGGCTCGGGCAAATCGACGCTCAGCTATGTGCTGTCGGGGCGCGATGGCTATGAGGTGACGGAGGGCTCGGCGATGATGCTGGGCGAGGATCTGCTGGCGCTGGAGCCGGAGGAGCGCGCCGCGGCGGGGCTGTTCCTGGCGTTCCAGTACCCGGTGGAGATTCCCGGCGTTGGCAACATGACCTTCATGCGCACCGCGGTGAACGCACAGCGCAAGGCGCGTGGCGAGGAAGAGATGTCGGCCGCCGATTTCCTGAAGGAAATCCGGGCCAAGGCCAGGGAGCTTCACATCGACGCCGACATGCTGAAGCGCCCCGTGAATACCGGGTTCTCGGGCGGCGAGAAGAAGCGCAACGAGATCCTCCAGATGGCCATGCTGGCGCCGAAGATGTGCATCCTGGACGAGACCGACTCGGGGCTGGACGTGGATGCGATGAAACTGGTGGCCGAGGGGGTGAACGCGCTGCGCGATCCGAACCGCGGTTTCCTGGTCATCACCCACTATCAACGCCTGCTGAACCATATCGTGCCCGATGTCGTTCACATCATGTCGAACGGCCGCATCGTGAAGACCGGCGGGCCCGAGTTGGCGCTGGAGGTCGAGGAAAACGGCTATGGCGACATTCTGGCCGAGGAGGTTGCGTGATGGGGCTGCCGCAGGCGAAACTTGACGCGACCGACGCGCGGCTGGCCACGCTGCGAGCGCCCGATGGCGCGGCGTGGTTCACCGGCGCGCAGCGCGACGCGCTGGCGCGTGTGCAGGCCATGGGCCTTCCGGGGCGGCGCGACGAATACTGGAAATTCACCAACCCGACCGATCTGATCGCACCCGAGGCGCCCCATGCGGCAGTATTCGACGCCAGCGACGAGACCCCGCTTTTCGACCCGATCGACCGGCTGAAGATCGTCTTCGTCGATGGCGTGTTCGACGCCGAGGCCTCGGACGACCTGTCGCTGGAAGGGATCGAAGTCGAGCGGCTGGAGGCGGCGCGCGGAACCGACATTCACTGGGCGAAGGACCTTTTCGGCGTGCTTGAGGCGCGCGGCCAGACGCCGGTGCAGCGCCCGTTGGCGACGCTGAACACCGCCTTTGCCAGCGACGGCCTCTTGATCCGCGCGACCGCCAAGGCCGCGAAACCGATACACCTGATCTATCTGCACCGCTCGGAAACCTCCGATGCGATGCTGCATCATTGCGTCAAGGTCGAGGAGGGCGCGGAATTGACCGTGCTGGAAACCGGCCCCGCCGCAGCACGCTTCAACACCGTGATGGAGGTCGACGTGGCCGATCGCGGCGCCTTCCACCATGTCCGTGCCCAGGGGCGCGACCATGAGCGCCGTGCCGCGACGCATCTTTTCGCCCGGCTGGGTGCCGAGAGCCTGTTCAAATCCTTCACCATGACCGCCAATGGCGTGATGACGCGCAACGAGGTGGTGATCGAGTTGACGGGCGACGATGCCTCGGCCCACGTGGCCGGCGCGGCGATGGGCGATGGTGACTTCCACGGCGACGACACCGTGTTCATCACCCATGACGCGGTGAATTGCGAAAGCCGCCAAGTGTTCAAGAAGGTGCTTCGCAACGGCGCGACGGGCGTCTTCCAGGGCAAGATCCTGGTCAAGGCCGGGGCGCAGAAGACGGACGGTTATCAGATCAGCCAGTCGCTTTTGCTGGATGACGATGCGCAGTTCCTGGCCAAACCGGAGCTCGAGATCTATGCCGATGACGTAGCCTGCTCGCATGGCTCCACCTCGGGGGCGATCGACGAGGATGCGCTGTTCTATCTCCGCGCGCGCGGCGTTCCGCGGGCCGAGGCGAGCAACCTGCTTGTGCTGGCCTTTCTTGCCGAATCCATTCAGGAGATTGCCGACGAAACGATCGCGGGTGAGATTCACGCCCGGCTCGAAGGCTGGCTGCAACGACGCAGGGGATGAATGGCGATCACGACGGAAATGTTCAGGACCTACCGCGCCCCGCGAGCCGCGCTGCGCCGTCAGCTTGACGGCGGGGCGCGCGAGGATCGTGCCTTGGCCGTGCTGTTCGCGGCCTGCCTGCTGATCTTCGTCTCGACCCTGCCTCAGGCCGCCCGCGAAGCATACATGCATCCCGAGGTCCCGCTCGAGGCGCGGATCGGCGGCGCGCTTCTGGGCTG
Source organism: Paracoccaceae bacterium (assembly GCA_049694515.1). Classification (GTDB taxonomy): domain Bacteria; phylum Pseudomonadota; class Alphaproteobacteria; order Rhodobacterales; family Rhodobacteraceae; genus JADQCB01. The sequence goes on from JBAVQZ010000609.1 coordinate 10,477, forward strand.
GATGTTCATTGCGCCGCTGGCCTTTTATGGCATTGCCGCGCTGAGCCAT
>JBAVQZ010000610.1:0-4119 GCA_049694515.1 Paracoccaceae bacterium
AGGTGGCGGCGCTGGACGCGGAGGCGCAGTTCGCGTTGCTGGAGCTGTCCGAGGCGGGGCCGGGGCTGCGGGTTCTGGCCGGAACCTATCGCGATATAGATGCGGAGGTCGAGCAGGGGCGCTTCAACCCCGATCTGTTCTACCGCCTCGACGTGACGCGGGTGCGGATCCCTGCACTGCACGAACGGCCCGAGGATATCCCCGTGCTGTTTTCGCATTACGTCGACATCGCCTGCGAGCAGGCGGCGTTGCCGCGCCCCGAGATCACGCCCGAGGTCAACGCGCGGCTGATGGCGCAGGACTGGCCCGGAAACGCCCGGTCGCTGATGAACGCGGCGATGCGCTTCGCGATGGGGTTGAACGAGGTCGAGGCCCCCGAGGACGAACCCGCGGGTCTGGCGGAACAGCTGGCCAGGGTGGAACGCTCGCTTCTGATCGAGGCGTTGCGTCGCGCCGAAGGCCACGCCACCGAAGCGGCGCAGGCGCTGAAACTGCCGCGCAAGACTTTCTACGACAAGCTTTCGCGGCACGGGATTCGGCCCGAGGTCTATCGCTGAGGTTGCGCGTCTGTGCGGATTTCTGCACATATCCGTATCAATCCTGTGTGGAATTCCGCTCAGCCATTTGTGGTTTCGGCTTTCTTTCGCGCCCAAGGATCGCGCAAATCTTTGAATTCCGGCCGAAAAAACGAACACCACGAAAAATTTACTTTCTCTGTTGAGTGCTCGTGCCTGCCCGGCTTTTCATATGGAAGGCCGTCCCGTTCGGGGCAGGCCCCTGAAAACAGGATATCTGGGAGGATACCTCATGAAATTCGTAACCGCCGCCGCGGCCGCCGCGGCGCTGTCGCTCACCGCCGGGGCCGCCCTGGCCGATCCGATGGGCTGCGACGATGGCGAGATCGTCATCAAGTTCAGCCACGTGACCAACACCGACAAGCATCCCAAGGGCATTGCCGCCTCGCTTCTGCAGGAGCGGGTGAACAAGGAGATGGACGGCAAGGCCTGCATGGAGGTCTATCCGAACTCCACACTCTACAACGACGACCAGGTGCTTGAAGCGATGCTTCAGGGCGACGTGCAGATGGCCGCGCCCTCGCTGTCGAAATTCGAGGCCTTCACCAAGGTCTTCCGGATTTTCGACCTGCCCTTCATGTTCAAGAACATCGACGCGGTCGACGCGTTCCAGAACTCCGACACCGGGCAGGCGATGAAGGAAAGCATGACCCGCCGCGGGCTTCTGGGCCTTGATTTCTGGCATAACGGGATGAAGCAGTTCTCGGCCAACAAGCCGCTGCTGGTTCCCTCCGACGCGGAGGGCCTGAAATTCCGCGTGCAGCCCTCCGACGTTCTGGTGGCGCAGATGAAAGCGCTGGGTGCCAGCCCGCAGCCGATGGCCTTCTCCGAGGTCTACGGCGCGCTTCAGACCGGCGTCGTGGACGGACAGGAGAATACCTGGTCCAACATCTATGGCCAGAAATTCTTCGAGGTTCAGGACGGCGTCACCGAGACCAACCACGGCGTGATCGACTATCTGGTCGTGACCTCGACCGACTGGTGGAACGGCCTGCCGGACGACGTGCGCGAACAGCTGGGCACGATCGTGCACGAGGTGACGGCAACCCGGAACGCCGAAAGCTACAACGTGAACCAGGAAGCCAAGCAGGCGATCATCGACGCCGGCGGCGTGGTGCGCGAGCTTACGCCCGAGCAGCGCCAGCAATGGGTGGACGCGATGAAGCCGGTCTGGTCGCAGTTCGAGAGCGATGTCGGCGCCGACAATATCGCCGCCGCGCAGGAGATCAACGCCCAGAGCTGAGGCGCTGATCCGCAATGGCAACAGGGCGGCCCGGCCGGTGACCGGTCGGGCCGCCCCGCACAAGACCACCCCCTGAGCTTCCGCGAGAGGACAGCAGACATGAGTGGCCCGTCTCATCCCGAACAAAGCAATGCCTTCAGCCGGTTCATCAACGAACTGGAGGAGACCCTGATCGCCACGATCCTCGGCCTGATGACGCTTGTCACCTTCGTCAATGTCGTGTTGCGCTATGGTTTCAACACCACGCTGATCTGGGGGCTGGAGCTGACGCTTGCGCTGTTCGCCTGGCTGGTGCTGCTTGGCATCAGCTACGGCTTCAAGGTCACCGCCCATCTGGGGGTCGATGCGGTGCTGAACATGGCGCGGCCCGGCGTCCGGCGGGTCATGGTGCTGCTTTCGGCGCTGGCCTGCCTCATCTACGCATTTTTCCTGCTGAAAGGCGCATGGGATTACTGGGCGCCATTCGCCGGGCTGGACGCCACCACCGGGCGGTGGTTCCCGACCGGGCTGAACGCGGCCACGCGCGACCAGGCATGGTACGAGACCGAGCAGATCCCGATGCTGGACTGGCTGCGATGGATCGAGCCGATCATCAACCAGGGCGAGGCCTACGAAAAACTGCCGCGATTCATTCCCTACGCAATGCTGCCCTTCGGGGTCGCGCTGATGCTGCTGCGCCTGATTCAGGCGACGATCCGCATCATACGCGGCACCCAGGACAGCCTGATCGTCAGCCACGAAGCCGAAGACGCCGTCAGCGAGGCGGCGGCGCGCAACCGGGAAGGGTAACCCAACATGGATGTCGTCTTTCTCTTCGCGATGGTCATCGGCCTGCTGATGATCGGCGTGCCGATCGCGGTGTCGCTGGGTCTCAGCTCGACGATCTTTCTGCTGATGTTCTCGGACACTTCGCTCGCCTCCATTGCGCAGTCGCTCTATCAGGCGATGGCGGGCCACTACACGCTGCTGGCGATCCCGTTCTTCATTCTCGCCTCCAGCTTCATGTCGACCGGCGGGGTGGCGAAACGCATCATCCGTTTCTCGATCGCCTGCGTCGGGCATCTGCGCGGCGGGCTGGCGATCGCCGGGGTGTTCGCCTGCATGCTGTTCGCGGCCCTGTCGGGCTCGTCCCCGGCGACGGTCGTCGCCATCGGCTCCATCGTCATCGCGGCGATGCAGCAGGCGGGCTACACCAAGGAGTTCGCGGCCGGCGTGATCTGCAACGCGGGCACGCTGGGTATCCTGATCCCGCCGTCGATCGTCATGGTCGTCTATGCCTCGGCCACCGACGTGTCGGTCGGGCGGATGTTCCTTGCCGGCGTCTTTCCCGGCATCCTGGCCGGGCTGATGCTGATGGTCACGATCTATGTCATGGCGATCATCCGCAACATGCCCAAGGGCGACTGGCAGGGCTGGGGCGAGATCATCACCTCGTTCCGCGAGGCGTTCTGGGGGTTGATGCTGATCGCCATCATCATGATCGGCATCTACGGCATTCCCGGCGTCACCGGCGCGATCTTCACCCCGACAGAGGCCGCGGCCGTGGCCTCGGTCTATGCCTTCGTGATCGCGATCTTCGTCTATCGCGACATGGGGCCGCTGGCCCCGGCCGAGGCGGGCGGGCGCCCCACGCATCTTCTGCGACGCCCGCAGGCGCTGCTGACGGCGTTCTTCCACCGCGATACGCGCGACACGCTGTTCGAGGCCGGCAAGCTGACCATCATGCTGATGTTCATCATCGCCAACGCGCTGATCCTGAAACACGTGCTGACCGACGAGCAGATCCCGCAGAAGATCGCCGGGGTCATGCTGGACGCGGGCTTCGGCAAGATCGTGTTCCTGATCGCGGTCAACGTGATCCTGCTGATCGGCGGGCAGTTCATGGAGCCTTCGGGGCTGATCCTGATCGTGGCGCCGCTGGTCTTTCCCATCGCGATCGAACTGGGGGTGGATCCGATCCATCTGGGCATCATCATGGTGGTGAACATGGAGATCGGGATGATCACGCCGCCCGTGGGGCTGAACCTGTTCGTCACCTCGGGCGTGGCGGGGATGCCGATGATGAACGTGGTGCGCGCGGCGCTGCCCTTCCTTGCGGTGCTCTTCGTGTTCCTGATCCTGATCACCTATATCCCCGTGATCTCGACCTGGCTGCCGACCAGCCTGATGGGGCCCGAGATCATCACGAAATGACTTGTCATGCGGCGCGCCGCCTGGCGGCGGCGCAAGAGATCGCGGCGCCGGCCCGGCAGGCCGGCCCGTCGCATCCGGCGAGGTGACGCTCATGCCGCAATGCGTACC
>JBAVQZ010000611.1:0-5761 GCA_049694515.1 Paracoccaceae bacterium
GACCAAGAAAGAGCGTCTGGGCATGGAGCGCGAGCAGACCAAACTGCAAGCCTCGCTCGGCGGTATCCGGGAAATGGGCGGCGTTCCCGATCTTCTTTTCGTCATCGACGTCAAGAAAGAGGATCTCGCAATCTCGGAAGCCAAGAAGCTGGGCATCCCGGTCGTGGCGGTGGTCGACACCAACTGCTCGCCCGACGGCGTGGATTACATCATTCCGGGCAATGACGACGCCGCGCGCGCCATCGCGCTTTACTGCGATCTGGTCAGCCGCGCCGCCCTGGACGGCATGAGCGCCCAGATGGACGCCGCCGGCGTCGATGTCGGCGCGCTGGAGGAGGCCCCGGAAGAAGAGGCCGTCGCCGAAGCCGCCCCCGAGGCCGAGAAGGCCGAGAGCTGAGCCGGGACCGCTGTCACGGAACTGACACCGGGCGCGGATGATCCCGCGCCCGGCCAACCCGAAGACTTCTATCGAGGAGAGCCGAGATGGCAATCACCGCTGCACTGGTGAAAGAACTGCGCGACAAGACCGGCGCAGGCATGATGGACGCGAAGAAGGCGCTGACCGAGAATGACGGCGACATGGAAGCCGCCGTCGACTGGCTGCGCACCAAGGGGCTGGCCAAGGCCGCCAAGAAATCCGGCCGCACCGCCGCCGAAGGCCTCGTCGCCGTGGCCGTCGAAGGCGGCAAGGGCGTCGCCGTCGAGGTGAACGCCGAGACCGATTTCGTCGCCAAGAACGCCGAGTTCCAGGAAATGGTCGCCGCGATCTCCAAGGCGGCGCTGAACGCGGCCGACATCGACGCGCTGGCCGCCGCCGATCTGGGCGGAAAGAGCGTCGCCGACACGCTGACCGACAAGATCGCCACCATCGGCGAGAACATGACGCTGCGCCGGATGGCGCGCCTGGAAGGCGAGACGGTCGTCTCCTACGTGCACAACGCCGCGACAGAAGGCATGGGCAAAATCGGCGTGCTGGTCGCGCTGAAGGGCGCCGACAACGGCATCGGCCGGCAGATCGCGATGCATGTCGCCGCCGCCAACCCCGCCTCGCTGGGAGAGTCGGACCTGGACCCCGATCTGGTCGCGCGTGAGAAGGCCGTCCTGACCGAGCAGGCCCGCGAAAGCGGCAAGCCCGAGCAGGTGATCGAGAAGATGATCGAAGGCCGGATGAAGAAGTTCCTGAGCGAAGTCACGCTTCTGGGCCAGGCGTTCGTCGTCAACCCCGATCAGACCGTGGCCGAAGCCGCCAAGGATGCCGGCGTCGAGGTGACGGGCTTTGTCCGCCTGGAAGTGGGCGAGGGGATCGAGAAGGAGGCGGAGGACTTCGCCGCCGAGGTCGCCAAGGCCGCCCAGGGCTGAGGCCTTTCGGTAAAAGAAAACGGTGCAGCCGGGCGGGCTGCACCGTTTGACTGGACGTCTGCGTCATTGGGGATGAAAGCCAGACGCGACAGGGGAGCCGACCTCCCGGCTGACTATACACCGGCAGGCCGACAACCGGTTTCCCGGAAGGAACGGCCGCGGACACGAAACCCTGCGCCGTCAGCCGCCCCGCGTTCCTTGGCATAATGCCACCACTCACGGAACAGTTGAACATTCGCAGGTTTCCCTAGCGTCACGCCAGTCAGGGATTCCCTACCCACCCCCGCGCGGCGCCTCATGTCTCGAACAGGAAAATCTGGTTCTGGTAGGAGGCTTTCAGGACCGCCTGCGCTGTGGTTTCCACATTGAGCGCCTCGCGTGCGAGCCTCAGATGCTTTTCAACCGTGGCGGGCGATACGCCCAGGATAAGCGCGATGTCCTGCGTGGTCTTGCCGTCGCCCACCCATTCAAGCACCTCGCGCTGACGCGGTGTGAGCGGGCGGCGCATGCCGGTATAGGGCAGGCTGATCAGTTTCAGATGCGCGGTATTGGCGACCACCTGGATTTCCCGGCCGTGCTCGCCCCAGATCTTGTCGACCTCCTCCTGGCTCGTGCCGGCGCGCGCCGTCAGGCCGAGCGCCCCCTTGGCGCGGCGCGAGACGTCCTTGAAACTGATTGAATACCCTGCCGTGACCCTGTGCGCGACGTTGAAATCCACCACGCGCTGCTCGGCCTTGGTGAATCCGCCCGCGCGCGACTGTTCGGCGATCCACGACCACGAGCAGGCGCCTTCGTTCTCGGTCGCCCAACGCACCATCGGCGCGTGGAAGAACAGGCCCTCGTCGATGAAGGGGCGGATATAGTCCTCGCCGTGGCTGGACAGTACCAGGAGGTCATTCATGTCTCCGAAGGAATTGGCGGTGCGGAACCGGGTGAAGCCATAGATCAGACGATCGAATCCGAACCGCTCCATGTAAGCGGTCAAGCGCCCCCAGACCTCCTCGACACTGCTGGAGTGGAACAGGGCTTCCAGTTCGTCGAGCAACATACCCAATCTACGGTTCCTCTCGGATGCGCAGCCCGATTTTCGCAAACCGGTCCGCAAAGAATCGTGTTTTCCCAGAACCGGTTGCAACCCTGCAGGAATTCAATTTCTAGTCCATCTTGCCACTCTCTGTCGAGGGATGCCAGATTCGGATCGGGCGGCGCTGGCGCGGGCCGAGCCCTTTAAACGGAGCGGAAATGATGGAACGACGCCGATTTGACGTGGTGATCGCGGGTGGCGCGGTGATGGGAAGCGCCGCCGCATTCTGGTTGTCGCGCATGGCGCCGGCGCTTTCGATCCTCGTGGTCGAACCCGACCCGTCTTACGCGCGCGCCTCCACGGCGCTTTCCGTGGCGTCGATCCGGCAGCAGTTTTCGAACCCGATCAACGTAAAGATTTCACGTTTCGGAATTGATTTCATTAGAAACATCCAGACATCCACCGGACCTTCCTCTGAAATCGCGGATCTGGGATTTCGGGAAAACGGTTATCTCTTCCTTGCTGGGGATCCGGCGGCGGCGCAGACCATGCTGGAGTTGCAGCAGATGCAGCGCGGTCTTGGGGCTGCGACGGAAATCCTGGAACCGGCCGATCTGGCCGCGCGCTTTCCTCATCTGGCGCTGGAGGGTGTTCTGCGCGGCAGTTTCGGACCGCGGGACGAAGGCTGGTTCGACAACATGGGCCTGCTCAATGCCTTGCGTGGCGCAGCCCGGCGGGCCGGTGTCGCTTATGCGGCCGACCGTGTTGCCGGGTTGAGCGCGGACAAAGGCCGGATCACGGGGGTGCGTCTGGCCTCGGGCGGCGACGTCGGCGCAGGCGCCGTGATCAACGCGGCGGGGACGCGTGCCGCGGAATTGATGAAAAGCGCGGGTCAGGATATTCCCGTAGAGGCCCGAAAAAGAACGGTTTTCCTGATCGATGCGCCGAACGCCAGGCACCCGGACGCGCCCTTGATGGTGGATCACACCGGGTTCTACCTGCGCCCGGAGCATCAGCACTGGATCTGCGCCACGGTGCCCGAGGAGGACCCGGCAGTCGATCCGGACGATTTCGAACCGGACCTGCACCAGTTCGAGGACGTGATCTGGGAAAAGCTGTATGCCCGCGCGCCGGGCTTCGACGCGGTGAAGGTGCTGCGCGCCTGGGCGGGGCACTACGCCTTCAACCGGTTCGACCAGAACGCCATCGTGGGGCGCTGGCCGGGGCTGGAGGGGCTTTTCGTGATGAACGGCTTTTCCGGCCACGGGCTGCAACAGGCGCCAGCGGTCGGACGCGCCATTGCCGAACTTGTCATCCACGGTGGCTTCCGCAGCCTCGATTTGAGCGACCTGGGGCCGCAACGGCTTTTCGAAAACAGACCGTTCCTGGAAAAAGCCATTGTCTGAGCAGGTTATGAAGGTCTCTTCACAGATCGCTATGCTAATATTATTTACATAATACCTATTATCGGATTTAACCCAATGCGTATCCGGACCCCCTCACCGTGCGGACCGGATCGCTGCCGCCATGCTGGCTGAGCGCCTTTCTAAGCCGTCCGATATGCACATCCACTGTGCGCGTATCCACATAGATATCACGGCCCCAGACGCGGTCGAGAAGCTGCTCGCGGCTCCAGACGCGGCCGGGCTTTTCCATGAAGGTCGTAAGAAGCCGGAACTCCGTCGGCCCGAGTTTCACCATCTTGCCCTTCCGGAAAACCTTATGGGTTTCGGTATCGAGCATGATGTCCTCGAACTCGAGCTGCTCGCCCACCGCCCCCGGCCGGGTGCGCCGCAGCTGGGTGCGCACCCGCGCCAGCAGCTCGACCACCGAATACGGCTTGACCATGTAGTCGTCGGCGCCGGTTTCCAGCCCCCTCACCCGATCCACGTCTTCCGCCCTGGCCGAGAGCATGATGATCGGCACGTTGCGCGTGTCCGGCCGCGCCTTGAGCTGGCGGCAAACCTCGATGCCCGAGACGTTGGGAAGCATCCAGTCCAGCACGATGATGTCCGGTGCGGCCTCCTCGACCAGAAGCAGCGCCTCCTCGCCGTTGCCGGCCTGCGAGACGGCGAAACCCTCGGCCTCGAGGTTGTAGGCCAGGACTTCCCGTTGCGCCGGCTCATCCTCGACCACGAGAACCATCGGCTGTTCCGCGCCCGTCATCACTTCGCCTCTGTCTTTTCATAGGAGGTGCGGTCGCCCTTGGGGCGGTTGTCCTCGGGCATCACGCCGGTCGAGAGATAGATCACCTGCTCGGCGACCGAGGTGACGTGATCGCCCATGCGCTCGATGTTCTTGGCGATGAAATGCAGATGCATGCAGGCGGTTATGTTGCGCGGATCCTCCATCATGAAGGTCAGGAATTCGCGGAACAGCGCGTTGTACATCTGATCCACCTCGTGATCGCGCTGCCGCACGTCCTCGGCCAGTTCGGCGTCCCGCTGGATATAGGCGTCCAGCGCGTCCTTCAGCATCCCCTCGACGGTCTTGGCCATGCGCCGGATCGCCCCGGCAGAGCCTTCGATCGGGCTCATCTGCACCAACACCGAGGTGCGCTTGGCCAGGTTCTTGGCGTAGTCCCCGACCCGTTCCAGATTGGCGGAGATCTTCATCACCGTCAGCACGGTCCGCAGGTCGCCGGCGATCGGCTGGCGCACCGCCAGAAGGCGCGCACATTCCTCGTTCACCTGCTCTTCCAGCGCGTCGATGGCCTTGTCGCCGCGGCGCACTCGCTCGGCCAGTTCCTCGTCGCGCCGTTCCAGCGAGGTGGCGGCGTCGAGGATCGCGGCCTCCACAAGGCCGCCCATCTTCATGATCAGCGCCTGGATCGCCTCGAGGTCCCGGTCGTAGGATTTGACGATATGCTGGTGTTGTTCCTGGTCCGACATAAAATACGCCTTTCTCAGCCGATCCGGCCTGTAATGTAGCTTTCCGTCCGCTCATCCTGCGGGTTGGTGAATATCTGGCCCGTCTCGCCGTATTCCACAAGATTTCCAAGGTGGAAGAAGGCGGTCTTCTGGCTGACCCGGGCCGCCTGCTGCATCGAGTGGGTGACGATCACCACCGAATAGTCCTGGCGCAGCTCGTCGATCAGTTCCTCGACCTGCGCGGTGGCAATCGGGTCCAGCGCGCTGCAGGGCTCGTCCATCAACAGGACCTCGGGCTGGGTGGCGATGGCGCGCGCAATGCACAGGCGCTGCTGCTGGCCGCCCGACAGGCTGGTTCCGGGCTTGTCCATGCGGTCCTTAACCTCGTCCCAGATGGCGCCGCGGCGCAGGGATTTCTCGACAATCTCGTCCAGCTCGCCCTTGTTGCGCGCCAGCCCGTGGATGCGCGGACCATAGGCGATGTTGTCGAAGATCGACTTTGGAAACG
>JBAVQZ010000612.1:0-2728 GCA_049694515.1 Paracoccaceae bacterium
GTGCCACGGTGCGGACTCTGGTCATCGTCTCGCGGGAGGACCTGGAGATCGTGCGCCAGGTGCGCGAAGTCCTGGGCCGGAGGTCGGCTTCGGCGCACGCCTGATGCGCGCCGCGTCGCCAGCTCGAGGTCCTGCGGGCGGACATCCGAGCGGGCTCCGTAACGGTCGCGGCCAACCAGCTTGGCATCAGCAAGAAGACGGTGCGGCAACATTCGTCGGGGCTGTACCCCCGAAGCGGTTGTCTGAGCGCGGCACTGAACGCGTACGGACTCCCGTACCCGACCTTGGCTGCGACCGAGCTGACGGTGGCGTCGGGCTCGCGGAGCAGATCGGCTGCTTCGGCTCGCGTCGGGCCGGGCTACTACGGCCCGACGGTCCGGTCAGGCGGTCACGACGGTGAGACCGATCGCGCGGGCTGCCTGTGCCTGACGAAGGTCGAACGTCAGGAAGCCGACCCCTGGCGCGGAGACCCGTTGCGCGGCCGCGAGATGGAGGGCATCGAGCGTTCGCACGCCGGTGGACTCTGCGATCAACGCGGCCGAATCGCAGGTCGCCTCGTCGAGTTCGATGATCGAGATGGAGCGCAGGTCAGCCGCGAATGCGGCCCGCGCGGCAACGAGATCGCGCCCCGAGAGCAAGCGGGCGAGGTTGCGGCGCACCTCCACGATGGTGTGCCGGGCTGTCAGGAGCGCACTGTCGGCCTGCAGCAAGGCATCGGCGTCGGCCGAGTCGGCCTCATCCACGTAGCGCTTGAGCAAGGCACTCGAATCGACGTAGGTACTCACTCACCGCGATCCCCGGCCAGGACGTCGAGCACGCGCCTGGACGCCTTCGCTCGATGCACAGGACCAAGTGGCGAGCCGCTACCCGGGGTGATCCATCCAGCGCGGATACCCTCCTCGATGCGCGCGCGACCGGGCACCGGACCGAGCAGCGCCTTCGGGCGGCCACGGTGGGTGACCTGCAGGACCTCGCCCCGCTCTGCCCGGTCCAGGTATTCCGACAGGTGCTGCTTCAGTTCGCGGATCCCGACCTCAGCCATGTGCACACGATAGCATGCCGATGTGTCCACATCAGGGGTGTCCGACGCCGGCCTCGACGACACCTTGGTCCGATGGTATGGGTCCGCGCCGTGAGCGCCACAGGGCCACCGAGTCGCGCGATGAGCGCGGCCCTGGCTCTCTCAAGGCACGAGGACTGCTGCTCCTTCGAATCTTCCGGCCCGGAGATCGGCTAGCGCTTCGTTGGCCTGGTTGAGCGGATAGGTTGTGGTCGTGGTGACGATGCCGACCTCGGGAGCGATACGCAGGAATTCGATGCCATCCTTTCGCGTAAGGTTGGCGACCGATGCGACTTGTCGCTCTTCCCACAGCAGCCGATAAGGGAAGCTCGGGATGTCGCTCATGTGGATCCCCGCGCAGATGACGCGGCCACCTTTGCGGAGGGCCTTCAATGCCATCGGTACAAGATCGCCGACGGTCGCAAAGATGATCGCTGCATCGAGGAGTTCAGGCGGCATCTCATCCGAGCCGCCCGCCCACGTGGCGCCGAGCGTGCGCGCGAACGCCTGCGTGGCGACATCTCCTGGCCGCGTGAAGCCGTAGACGGATCTGCCCTGCCATTTCGCCACCTGCGCCACGATGTGAGCCGCGGCACCGAAGCCATAAAGGCCCAGCCTCTTGCCGTCTCCAGCGATCGTCAGCGAACGCCAGCCGATCAGCCCGGCACATAGAAGCGGAGCCAGCGCGACGTCAGCCCCGACCTCGCCGAGTGGAAGGGCAAAGCGGGCATCGGCGATGGTGGCTGTCGCAAATCCGCCATCGCGCGTACATCTTGTGAAAAGGGGACGATCACAGAGGTTCTCCCGATCGCTCAGGCAGTAGGGACAGACGCCACAGGTGTGGCCAAGCCACGGAATGCCAACGCGCTCGCCCAGACGCAAACCTTCGACTCCGGGTCCAAGTGCATCGATTCGGCCGACGATCTCGTGGCCGGGGATGACCGGAGAACTCGTATCGGGCAATTCTCCGTCCGACACGTGCAAGTCGGTGCGGCAGACCCCGCAAGCCAGAACCTTCACCCGGATCTCGCCGGATCCAGGCTGCCGATCCGGCAGGTCCGTCCATTCGAGGGGAGTCTTGGGCTTGTTCAGTACCATCGCCTTCATGGGCTATCCCTCACTCGACTGGAGATTTGCGATCCGGTCCGCCGACCGGAACGGAAAGGCATAGCTTCTGCAGCACGCGCGGCAGTGCGATCGGCAGGTCTTCTGCGACCGAACCCAAGCCGAATTCCACGGCTGCCGCCCCGTGAAGCCAAGCTGGCGCTGCCACTGCCTCGAGAGGCGCTATTCCCTGAGTGAGCCGCGCGGCCACGATACCAGTTAGGACATCCCCGCTTTCGTCTCGCCTCCACCTCGGAGGCAGCGGCACTCGCCCTGATATCGGGTACACCGGTACCCTCGTGGTGCGGACATGGGCGCCCGGGGACCCCGCAACGTGTTACGCGCACGGCTGAGTTTCGCCTGACTATGCCGAATTGATGCGGACCAAGAGGAATGCGCTCGAGCGGCGCCTCCGCGTGCCCGTGCGCATCAAGGGCGGCAGAGTCAGGGATACAAAGGAGGAACGATGAAGCGGCTGATTCCCGGGACGCTCGCTTGCGCGCTGGCGCTCGCCGCGGCAGCGCCACTCGCGACGCACGCCGCATCGCCTCAGCCATCCCCCGC